>JBDKLK010000025.1:0-13236 GCA_039795655.1 Actinomycetota bacterium | reverse complement strand
AACTCAAGACGATCGAACACCTTCCGATGCGATTATTGTTTTGGGTGCAGCTCAGCTAGATGGCACACCAACCGAAGTATTTGCAAACCGTCTCGATCATTCTTTTGAGTTAGTCAAAGCCGGTGTTGCTCCACGTGTAATTACTGTTGGCGGTAATCAGCCGGGAGACCGATTTACAGAAGCGCAATCAGGTAAGAAATATTTAGTGAAACTAGGATTGAAGAAATCTCAAGTTTTCGCACTGCCTTATGGCAAAGATACCTATGAATCTATTGCAGCTATCGCGTTGCTGATGAAAACTAAAGATTGGAAATCTGTAACAGTGGTTTCTGATCCTGCGCACGTCGCTCGCAGCAAAATAATTATGCAGGCTTTTGGTTTTGATGCTTACTCATCTCCAACCCAAAGTGGTCCTGGCACCGAAGTAAATTTGGATTACTTAATCCGCGAAACTGGTGGAACTTTGCAATTCTTATTTCTGAACACAATTGGACTTGCCGATGACCTTCTCGGATGACCTACTTTCACCGGGTTACGAAGAGTCTGACGAAGTTCGCTGGATAAATGAACCAGCTAAACGAAGCGGTAGAACTGCCTTCGCCCGCGACCGAGCGAGAATTTTGCATAGTTCTGCACTTCGTCGCCTTGCTGCAAAAACTCAAATACACACAGCCGGACAATCTGATTTCCCGCGAACTCGATTAACTCACACACTAGAGGTCGCTCAGATTGGTCGTGAGTTAGGCGCATCGCTTGGTGCTGATGCAGATTTAGTTGAAGTTGGTTGTCTCGCCCACGATTTAGGTCATCCACCTTTTGGCCACAATGGTGAGATAGCGCTTAATGAATTCGCGAATGATTTCGGTGGCTTTGAAGGAAACGCGCAAACTTTGCGAGTACTAACTCGACTTGAAGCAAAATCATTTTCTGAAGATGGTAGGTCAATTGGTCTTAATTTGACTCGAGCCAGTTTGGATGCAGCAATCAAATATCCGTGGGATAGAGACCATAACAAAAACAAGTTTGGCTTTTACTCTGACGACGCAGATATTTTTAGTTGGGCACGAGTAGGTTCAATTGCGAACCAAAAGTGTTTCGAAGCCCAGATTATGGATTGGGCCGATGATGTTGCATATAGCGTTCATGATGTTGAAGATGCGATTGTTGGAAAGCATCTTGATTTAGAAATTCTTAATTCTAGAACTGATCGCATCGCTATTTTTGAATTAGCAAAATCAATGTATATCGACGCAGATGCTGCAGAAATCGATTTGGCTATCGATAGATTGATACAGCTTCCTTATTGGCAAACAAGTTTCGATCACAGTCACACTGCATTAGCAAGTCTCAAAAATTTAATGAGCCAACTAATCGGTCGATTTTGTTTTGCAGCACAGTCAGCCACTCGTGAACGTTATGGAGATGGTTTATTAACTCGATACAACGCGCAGTTAGTTGTTCCACGCGAATTTGAACTTGAAGTGGCAGTGCTCAAAACCCTGGCGAATCTTTTTGTTATGCAAAGAGATGGCGCGAGTGCGATGCAATCCGAGCAGCGTGAATTACTTAAAGACCTTGGTGAAGTTCTGCTGAAACGTGATGGGGTGGACCTTGAACCTTGGTTGCTGCCTGCTTGGAAAGCGGCGAACTCTGATGAACAAAAGGTGCGAGTCGTAGTGGATCAGATTGCCAGCCTCACCGACACTTCAGCGGTCTCTTGGCACCAAATCTTCGTTGCTAATCGCTCTTAAAAGGCCAACAATTTAGGATGGGCTAGTGAGTCGGGTACGCGAAGCAGATGTGAATGCGGTCAAAGAGCGTGCCCAGATTGAAGAGATTGTTCGCGATTACGTAAATCTCAAATCAGCCGGTGGCGGATCTTTAAAAGGGCTTTGCCCATTTCACGATGAACGTTCTCCTTCTTTTCACGTAACTCCTGCGCGAAACTTCTACCACTGCTTTGGGTGCGAAGAAAGTGGGGACGCAATCTCGTTCTTGCGCAAAATTGAACACTTGAGTTTTATTGAAGCTATCGAAAAACTTGCCAACAAATACGGCATGATTTTGCATTACGAAGACACATCACCAGAAGCGGACAAACAAGCAGGACTTCGCACGAGGCTAGTTGAAGCACATAAACAAGCGGCTTTGTTTTTTCAAAACCAACTTGCAACTCCAGAAGCTGAAACGGGCAGACAATTCTTGATTGGTCGCGGCTTTGATTCAAACGCTGCAAAACAATTTGGAATTGGCTACGCGCCTAAAGGATGGAGTGGACTTCTTGACCATCTTCGCGGTCTTGGCTTTAAAGAAGAAGAATTGCTCGCAGGTGGATTACTAAGTCAAGGTCAACGAGGAACTTACGATCGTTTTCGCGGTCGTCTAGTTTGGCCGATTAAGGATTTGTCTGGCGATGTTGTTGGTTTCGGGGCTAGAAAACTTTACGATGATGACGAAGGTCCGAAATACCTCAACTCTCCTGAAACGCCAATCTACAAAAAATCCACTGTGCTTTATGGATTGGATATCGCACGCAAAGAAATTGCAAAGCGTCAACAAGTAGTGGTGGTTGAGGGCTATACGGATGTGATGGCCTGCCATCTAGCTGGTATTCCAACCGCGGTTGCAACTTGCGGTACAGCGTTCGGAGCCGACCACATCAAAGTTCTTCGCAGGTTGCTGCTCGATGCTGAAAACGCAAATAGCGAAGTTGTATTCACTTTCGATGGCGATGCAGCTGGACGAAAAGCAGCACTTCGCGCATTCGAAGATGACCAGAAGTTCGTTGCCAAAACTTTCGTGGCTGTTGAGCCAAATGGGTTAGATCCTTGCGACCTTCGAATCAAAGAAGGTGATGCAGCACTTGCGCATTTGATTGCTTCAAAAGTCCCAATGTTTGAGTTTGCAATCAAATCAACATTGAAGGATCTGGACTTAAACACTGCCGAAGGTCGCGTTACAGGACTCAACATCTGTGCACCAATCATTGCATCAATTAAAGATCCATCACTAAAACCTGAATACACGCGAATGCTTTCTGGTTGGCTTGGAATGGATTTGAAAACTGTTTCCGATGCAGTCGCTCGTACAAACAAGAAATCCAAACCAGTTGAACCTGAATTGACTACTGAGGCAGCTCCTGAACCAGTAGCAAAACTTGAACAACCAGATCCGCGCAAAGTTGAACACCGTGTTGAACGCGAAGCGCTTAAAGCAATTTTGCAAGAACCAGCACTAGCAATCGATTGGTATGCAATCACAGAAGATCAGGCATACACATTTGGCCCATATCGAACTCTTCATCAAAAAATAATCGAGATCGCAAACCGAATTGATGCTTCGACAGTAGAGCCATCGGTTTGGGTAGAAAACATTTTGCAGAGCATTGAAGATCCGTTGCTAAAGACTTTGGCTAGTTCGCTAGTTGTAGAACCGATTAGTTCAAGCACCGGTGAGAATCTCGAAAAATTTGTGACTGGTGTCATCGCGCGGCTTCAAGAGTTTGATGCGGCTCGACGAATTGCTGATATCAAAGGTCAGTTGTTACGCGAAGAAGAGGGAAGTGAAACTCACACATCGCTTTTCGCGCAGTTGTTGGCACTTGAAGCCACCCGCCGAAAATTGGCTGAACATGCCCGAGGGCATCAGACCTAAGGCTCGAGTTTGAAGCATTACCGCCTCTTGGTATTGTTCCGCCGCTTGTGAGTAAGCCTCACATTCCCCTGTAGCTCAATTGGCAGAGCTCCCGACTGTTAATCGGGCGGTTATTGGTTCGAGTCCAATCGGGGGAGCCAAAATCACTCTCAAACTGAGTTCAGTTTGGATACTCACCTGAGCCTTTGGCACAATACCGCCCCTGCCGAGGTGGTCCCTCTACCCGCCACGGTTGACCCCCTGAAACACATGAGTCGCACCCCACGTGAGACATGTTTTTCATCCGTCAACAACAAGTACAGGAGACCCACTTTCGTGGCTGTAAAAATCAAGCTCAAGCGTTTGGGCAAAATTCGTAATCCTCAATACCGTATCGTGATTGCAGATTCACGCACCGCACGTAACGGCCGTTCTATTGAAGAAATCGGTTTGTACCATCCAAAAGAAGAACCATCACGTATCGAAATCAATTCAGAACGTGCATTGCACTGGCTACGCGTTGGCGCATTACCAACCGAAGCTGTAGAAGTTCTTCTAAAGATCACTGGTGACTGGCAGAAGTTCAAAGACTTGCCAGGCAAAGAGGGAACTTTGAAAGTTGCACCTGCAAAATCTGACAAGCGCGCGATCTTCGCTGCTGCTGTTAGCGATGCAGCTGTTGCAAAAGAAGAAGAAGCTAAGGCTCCAAAGCCAAAGGTAGAAAAAGTCGTTAAGGCTGCAAAGGTAGAAGAAGCACCAGTTGAAGAAGCTGTTGTTGAAGCACCTGTAGTTGAATCAGTTGAAGAAGTTGCAACAGAAGTCGCTAGCGAAGCTCCGGCTGAAGCTGCAGCAGAAGAAGCAACTGAAGCTACTCCGGAGGCATAAATGCTTGAGGATGCTCTAGAGCACCTCATCCGCGGAATCGTGGATCACCCAGATGATGTGGTGGTTCGGGTTCGCCAGAATCGCCCTAATCGTGATTCTCGCGGTGGAGGAAAATTCAATCGCGACATGAAACTTTTTGAAGTTACAGTCAACCCAGAAGATCTTGGTCGAGTAATCGGTCGTAACGGTCGCACTGCGACTGCACTTCGCACAGTAATGGCAGCACTTAATGGTGCTCGCAGTGTGCGAATTGATTTTCTGGATGCAAACGAGCAATAAATGGCAACTAGCCGCGTAGTTGTGGGACGACTTGGTCGCCCACACGGAATTCGTGGTGAAGTTACAGTTGAAATTAGAACTGATGAACCGGAACTGCGATTCGCGCCCGGTTCATCAGTTTTTTTATCTAGCGGCAAATCATTAGAAATCCAAAGTATCCGCTGGCACCAAAATCTCTTGTTGGTGAAGTTTGTTGGAATTGAAGATCGCAATGGCAGCGAAACTTTGCGCGGAAATATTGTCGAAGTTGAAGTCGATGAAAATGAACTTCCAGAATCTGATGATGAGTTTTATGACCGTCAACTAGTTGGTTTGAAAGCTGTTGAAAATGGTTCTCAGATTGGTGTGGTTGAAGAAGTGCTGCATCTGCCAAGTCAAGATTTATTGAGCATCAAACTTAATGATGGCAGAGAAATGCTGTTACCTTTCATTGAACAGTTTGTCCCAGAAATCGATCTCGAGAAAAACCAAATCATTGTGACGCCACCAAACGGCTTGATGGATGAGGCGACAAATGAAAATTGATGTTGTTTCGATTTTTCCTGATTACTTGAGTCCACTGAATATTTCTTTAGTTGGTAAAGCAATTGCTGACGAAGTTATTCAACTTAAAGTTCATGATTTGCGCAGTGTCACTACTGACAAACATCAAACTGTTGATGATTCACCATACGGTGGTGGCCCTGGCATGGTTATGAAACCAGAGCCTTGGGGGGATCTGCTTGATGGAATCATTTCTGAAGATTCAGTTTTAGTTGTGCCAACTCCAAGTGGTGAGAGATTTACCCAAAAGGTTGCAGCAGAGTTTGCTGAGAAATCTCATTTAGTTTTTGCGTGTGGTCGTTACGAAGGTATCGACTCACGCGTTATGCAACACTACAAATCCAGAATAGAAGTTCGCGAAGTTTCGATTGGTGACTATGTTTTAGCTGGCGGAGAAGCCGCGGTGCTTGTAATAGTGGAAGCTGTGGCTCGTCTGTTGCCAGGAGTTCTTGGTAACGCCGAATCGGCTGCAGATGACTCATTCGCTGCAGGTGTTATGGAAAGTTTGCTCGAAGGACCGGTCTACACAAAGCCTCCGGTATGGCGAGGTCTAGAAGTTCCTGAGGTGCTACGAGGGGGCAACCACGCTGCGATTGCCGCGTGGAAGCTGGAGCAGGCTCAGGCCCGAACAGCCCAAGTTAGGCCTGATTTACTCTCAGGCTGAGGCTAAACTCTTGGTGATTTGGGATAACCCCTCAGGTTCTGCCAAAATCCGCCCCTGCTTGAAGCTTTCGCATCAAACCTGCCGCAGAGGGTTAGTGCACTGAGAGCCTCAACAATCCAAAACGAATCCGATGCCCGTTCTGCGGCGATCATCGAGGAGAGCAAAATGCAAACGCTTGATCATGTAACCGAAGGTGCAATTCGCACCGATCATCCTGATTTCCGTACCGGCGATACTTTGAAAGTTCACGTACGAGTTATCGAAGGTAACCGTTCCCGTATCCAGGTTTTTCAAGGTGTCGTAATTGGCCGTCAAGGCGGTGGCATCGGTGAGACCTACACCGTTCGTAAAGTTTCTTTTGGTGTTGGTGTTGAACGTAAGTTCCCACTTCACACACCAATGGTTGAAAAAATCGAACTGGTAAGCCGCGGCGATGTTCGTCGTGCGAAGCTTTACTACCTACGTGAACTACGTGGTAAGAAAGCCAAGATCAAGGAACTTCGCGACAACGCGTAACAAACTTATGACCCTGAAGTCGTCAAAAAACCGCACCTCGGTGCGGTTTTTTGGTATGTGGAAATGGGCTGTAGCTGGAATTGTTATTGCACTGATTCTCAATCTACTTGTACTTTCGACTTACACTGTAACTTCGAATTCAATGGCACCGACAATTAGAACTAATGATCACATTTTGATCTCTAAACTTCACAGATTTGCTGCTCCGCAACGCGGTGACATTGTCGTCTTTGATGGCATTGATACTTTCACGAATCAACACGAAGATTTTGTTAAGAGAGTTATCGCAATTGAAGGTGATCGAATTAAATGTTGCACTGTCGATGGGAAGTTGATTCTTAATGGCAAAAATCTTGATGAACCTTACCTAACCACCACAAGAGCTAGTGATATCGAATTTGATGTGACAGTACAAAAAGGGCGAATTTGGGTGATGGGTGATAACCGCGAACATTCCTCTGACAGTCGCGACCTATTAGGAGCGCCCGGCGGTGGCACTATCGCCACAGACAAAATTTTGGGTCGAGTAGTACTGTCCTATTGGCCTACTGCGAGAATAGGTCTCGCAAACTAAAGGTTTGTTGAATAGGAGTCTTGGTGGCTAAGAAGAATCTGGAAACAAAACCAGAAGAAACCTCGGCAGAGGGTGAATCAAAGCCAACCAAAAGCGTGGCAGTTGAAGTTTTAAATTGGCTTCGCGAAACTTCCTTTATTTTGATTACTGCAATCACTCTATCTGTTTTGTTACGCACTTTCATTTTCCAAGCCTTCTTTGTACCTAGCGAATCAATGGTGGCAACACTTTTGACTGACGATCGAATCATCGCTTCAAAACTCAGTTACCGTTTCGGTGAAATCAATCGCGGTGATGTAGTTGTGTTTGCCGATCCAGGAGACTGGCTACCAGATCGTCGCCCTGAAACCGGTGTTAAAGCTAATCTCACAAAACTTTTCACATGGATTGGCGTTTTGCCAGCAAACTCCGGTGAAGACTTGGTTAAACGCGTAATTGGTATTCCTGGTGACACCGTCGAATGTTGCACCAACAAACATCTAGTGATTAACGGTTACGAATTGAAGAACGAGTCTTACACTCGCGGTGACAGTGATCAAATCAAGTTCAAAATAAAAGTTCCTGAGGGCCGCTTGTTTGTGATGGGAGACAACCGTCAGTATTCAAGCGACTCAAGATTCCATATGGAAACTGCTAGTGGAACAATCCCCATTGAAAATGTTGTTGGGCAAGTGGTTTCCATTGTTTGGCCGCTAAATAGATTTGGCACGATGATCGCGCCGGAAGAATTAGCTAAAGTTCCAAACGCAGACAATTAACTATGTCTAAGATTTCGACAAACCCGGATCTGTCTTTAGAGCGAGAACTTTTTTCGAATCATCAATTTGTAGTTGGAATTGATGAAGTTGGCCGCGGTGCATATGCCGGACCTGTAACAGTTGGTGTTTGCATCATCGACTCAAACTGCATCTCAGTGCCAGCAGGATTAAAAGACAGCAAGTTGTTGAGTGCGGTAAACCGCGAAAAACTCAAACCGCTGGTTGAGCAGTGGGCGGTGGCGACTGCGATAGGAGACACGCACCCTGAAGAAATCGATTCCCTTGGAATGACCGCTGCTCTACGTCTTGCAGCTAATCGAGCTCTCAACTCTTTAGGACTAATTCCAGATATTGCAATCTTGGATGGAAGTCACGACTGGCTAACTCCACCAACTAGAGATTTGTTTTCTGATCCTCCAGCTGAACCTGAATACGCGGGCAAAGTCATTATGAAAGTGAAAGCCGATATGAGTTGTGCAAGTGTGGCCGCAGCTAGTGTGGTTGCAAAGGTGCACCGCGACGGATTGATGCGTAAGTTTGAGCTCGAATATCCAGGTTACAGTTTTTCTGACAATGCAGGTTATGGAACTAGTGCACATCGTGAGGCAATTGCGAAATTAGGATTGACGAAAATTCATCGCCATTCTTGGAAACTGACCGAATAAAGTTTTCCGCAGGCGCTGTGCCTTGCGGGTTTTCAACATTCATAATAAATATTTTTCTGGCTCCAATAATTCTCTAACTATTTGTTTGTGCGCAATTTGAATAAGAATCACAGTGCAAATCACAATCGACAGCTCGGGCTTTGGGGTGAACAAATTGCGGTTCGACATATCGAAAAAACTGGCGGCAAAGTCTTAACTCGGAACTCTCGTTATGGCGGTGTCGAAGTAGACATTGTTTTCGAAGAAGGCCGCGGCCTTGTGGTGTGTGAAGTGAAAACCCGCACATCAGCAAAGTTTGGACATCCACTCGAAGTAGTTAATTACCAAAAGTTTTGTCGACTCCAGATCGCGCTCGGTGAAGCGATGGAATATTTCCGTAGCGAATACGGGCGCATAGACATTATTGGAATTGTTCTGCGGCCAACTATTGAATTGCAGCATATAAAAGGAGTTAACCCTTGAGCATTGCACGAGTTTTTGGATGTGTCCCCATTGGCGTAGAAGGGCATCTCATAGAAGTTGAGAGCCACGTATCTGATGGCATCATCGCTATGAATGTAACTGGACTTGCAGATACTTCAATTAATGAATCGAAAGATCGAGTTCGAGCGGCAATGATTAACTCAGGATGCAATTGGCCTCAACGAAGAATCACAGTCGGACTTTCTCCAGCCTCATTACCAAAACATGGTTCCGGACTTGATTTACCAATCGCAATATCTATTGCTATTGCAGACAAACAAATCTCAAGTGAATCTTTTGCCGGAACTTTGTTTTACGGAGAACTTTCGCTTGATGGTCGAGTACGTCAAGTTCCTGGCGCATTGCTAGCAGCAGTAGCGGCTAAGCAAGCTGGGTGCACAAGAATCATCGTGAGTTTTGCTGATGTTGAGCAAGCGAGATTGGTGCCTGAACTTGAAGTTGTTGGAGTTCGACATTTGTCACAAGTGCTAAACCTTTTAGGTGGCGAGTTTGCTGAGCCAGAAATAATCGAAGAAGTGGAAGCATCTCAGAACGAAGTTGAAACTCAACTAAATGATTTCAGCCAAGTTAAAGGCCAAGAGTGGGGAAAGTTTGCTTGTGAAGTAGCCGCTGCGGGTGGACATCATTTAGCAATTCTCGGTCCACCTGGAGTTGGTAAAACTTTGTTGGCCGAAAGATTGCCAACTATCTTGCCGTTACTTACTCGCAAGGAAGCGCTTGAAGTGGCTGCTATTAAGTCCGCCATCGAACGAAATGCAGATTTAGAACTTATTCCACCGTTTGCAGCTCCGCACCACACATCCTCCTACACATCTTTAATAGGTGGGGGAAGCGGAGTTCCAGTGATTGGACTAATCACACGAGCACATCGAGGGGTTTTATTTCTTGATGAGGCTCCGGAGTTTGCAACAAATGTTTTGGATGCATTGCGCCAACCTTTAGAAAGTGGAAAGGTAACTATCTCTCGCAGAACATTTCGTTTAGACCTGCCCGCGTTATTCCAACTGATTATTGCTGCGAACCCATGTCCTTGCGGCCATGCCTTAGACCCACACGGAAGATGCCAATGCACACCTACACAAAGACGGAGGTATCTGGGCAGAATTTCAGGTCCGCTAATGGATCGAGTGGATATTCGTGTAGTTGTGGATCCACCAACAGCCGTTGATCTTGATTATGGAAGTCCAAAGTCAGAAAGTTCCCAACAAATCCGCGAACGCGTAATCAGGGCTAGAGAAAATGCTACAAAACGATTGCGGGATACACCTTGGTCAAAAAATGCAGAGATACCGAGTAGTGCAATTCGCGAACTGTTTCCTCTTAAAGCTTCGGCAAACCAAACTCTTAACAAATATCTCACAACATCTCGAACTTCAGCTCGCGGAGTAGATCGAATTGCTAGGCTGTCGTGGACTATTGCTGATTTAAACGATCGCAATGAGCCAGAACTCAAAGATGTAGAAACCGCAATCAAATTGCGTGAAGCCGACGGCAGATGGCTGATTTAACCGAAATCCAATCTAGGTTCATACTCGCAAATATTGGTGAACCAGGGGATTCGCGAATAAATAAACTCGCTATGAAACACGATTGGGCAGAACTTGTACTAAATCCAAAACTGCTTCCTGAGTTTTATCAGATTGCATTATCTAGAATTTCAATTGCCAAAACGCTAGACGACTTCAATACCCATAATTTCATAACACCTCAAAGTGTGCATTGGCCTCGCGGGCTTGAGGATTTGGGAACTTTAACTCCGATTGGTCTTTGGTTTCTAGGGAATTTGGAAAAACTCAATCCGTTATCGATTGCAATTGTTGGCGCACGTGGCGCTTCAACTTATGGAGCAGGAGTAGCTAGCGAAATTGCAATGGAACTCGCAGCGCTCAGAATCAACATTGTTTCCGGTGGTGCTTTTGGAATTGATGCAGCCGCACATCAAGGTGCACTTCAAGGAAATGGCTTCACTATTGCAGTAATGGCTGGAGGAACTAATCAACTTTACCCAAAAACTAATTCAAGTTTGTTTACTCGAATTATCGATTCGGGATTAATCTTGAGTGAAGTTCCACCAAGCTCACCACCACTTCGGCACCGATTCCTAATTCGAAACCGTCTAATAGCGGCGATATCTCAGGCAACTCTTGTTGTCGAAGCTCGAATCAAGAGCGGCGCAATGTCTACCGCGAATGAGGCCACTAATCTCGGAAGAGATGTGATGGCAGTACCAGGCTCAATTAGGTCTGCAACTTCTTCAGGATGTCACAAACTAATTAGAGATGGAGCGGTGCTAGTCAGCAGTGCCTCAGAGATTTGTGAATTACTCATAGGGGACTATCCGCAATATTCCTAGTTTTATCACCAATCTGTATCAAAATACCCAAGTGAGCGAAGCGATTTCAAAAGAACTAGTCGAAAGCCTTGATGAGTTCCGCTTATTTCTCTCAAACATGAGTGGTCGAAGTCCACATACTGTTCGCGCGTATTCGGCTGATGTCGAAAGACTTTTTCAAGTTATGGCTGCGAACGATTGCCAATCTCTAAATGATCTGACGCTAAGTGTTTTGCGCATTTGGCTCGCAAGCGAGTTTGAAACCCATAGTCCTGCGACGACTGCAAGACGTGTCGCTTCAATCCGCGCTTTCACTGCCTGGGCTGTTAAAACTAAAAACCTTGAATCGGATGTTGGTTTGATGCTGGTTCCACCCAAAGCCAAAAAATCTTTGCCACATTATTTGACCACCGACCAAGTTAATGAAGTATTAACTGTTGCGAGTGTGGCTAGTGATGATGACAGCCCTATCGGGATTAGGAATCTTGCAATTATTGAAACTCTGTATGCAACTGGAATTCGAGTTTCTGAATTAGTCGGTCTAGATATTCTTGACCTAAATTTCACCGATCTCACTTTGCGAGTAACAGGTAAAGGAAATAAACAGAGAGTTGTACCTTTTGGAATCCCTGCAAAAGAAGCTCTTGAACGTTGGCTTGAAGCTGGGAGACCGGAAATTCTTAAAGACAATAATTCAGCTTTGTTCCTTGGTACTCGTGGAAAAAGAATTGATCAAAGAGTTGTTCGCGAAATGATTTATGAAGTTTTGGGACATTTATCTGATGCGCCACTTATGGGTCCGCACGGACTTCGCCATACAGCTGCAACACATTTAGTTGAAGGTGGTGCTGATTTGCGAACCGTTCAGGAGTTGCTTGGTCACGCAAGTCTTGCAACCACACAGGTTTACACGCACGTATCCGCTGCGCGTCTGAAGAGCGCATATGAACAAGCGCATCCGCGCGCTTAATTATTTCTTCAAATTGGGCAATCGATAAACAACTGGTTTGAGCAACCATCTTGGATCTAGATATCTTCCTTTTTGTCTGACACTCCAATGTATGCAATCAAGATTCTCACAATGTTGAGAAGGGATCGACCAACCAATGAATTGCCCGCGCCAAACTTCTTGACCAATTTCTAAATTTGAATCAATTCCGGTAATTGTGTGTTTGGTCATTTGTGGGCCAGCAATGGTGACTCCAAAATTTCTCCCAATCCGACCAGCCCAAATCACCGAGCCATTAACTGGCGAAAAAACCTCGGTATCGATTGGAGCTTGAATGTCGAGCCCACGATGGCCTGGCTGCCAATCTGGCCATGGAATCACTGGCAGGCGCAACCAAGTGCCACTGGCTGGCAGCGAAGTTTGTACCGAAAGGGTAGATGCGCCCATCTGTGCGGTAAGGATGAGAAATAGGGCAATCAGGGATTTCATGCCTGAAACCTCGCCTAAAAGGGGGTATCGCTCTGGAATATTAGAAATTTGTGGGTAAATCGAAGGTCTAAACCTGTGTGAATCGGACTCTCAAATCGCAGGTACACTCGCCCCCGCTAACCGCAATGTCTTTTGGGGCAGGGGGCTAGCTAATTCGCGCAATCTTGACTGAGGGTCCACTCAGCCAACATCCGTGGTCAAAATCGAAAGATTTTGCGGATGATGGAGATTGCCAGGGAATGACACAAAAGTGTTCATTCAATCAACCACAAGGTTGTGCATTCGCATGACCACTGAAAGGACTATGGCCATGGCCGTTATCACTATGCGCCAGATGCTTGACAGCGGTGTTCACTTCGGACACCAAACTCGTCGCTGGAATCCAAAGATGAAGCGTTTCATTCTTACTGAACGCTCTGGCATCTACGTAATCGATCTACATCAATCAATTGGTCACATCGACAAG
>JBDKLK010000024.1:0-13364 GCA_039795655.1 Actinomycetota bacterium | reverse complement strand
ATTACTTGATGCAAAACTTCTTAATGGCGAGTGCTTAACAGTGACTGGCAAAACTCTTGCCGAAAACCTAAGCGAAATTGATTCACCAGATCCTGATGGTCAAATCTTGCACGCAATCGACAAAGCAATTGGTGGAACCGGCGGAATCACAATCCTTAAAGGTTCACTTGCCACAGATGGTGCTGTTGTAAAAAGCGCCGGCATTCCAGTCGATGTTTTTGAAGGTCCAGCAAAAGTTTACGAACGTGAACGTGCTGCAATGGATGCTCTAGAAAACGGTGATATCCAAAAGGGTGATGTCGTCATCATTCGTTACGAAGGTCCAAAAGGCGGACCTGGCATGCGCGAAATGTTGATGATCACTGCTGCTATTAAAGGCGCAGGTCTTGGCAAAGATGTTCTGCTAATCACCGACGGTCGATTCTCCGGTGGCACAACCGGTCTTTGCGTCGGTCACGTTGCACCAGAAGCTGTAGATGGCGGCTTGATCGCTTTCGTTGAAACCGGCGACATCGTCAAAATCGATATCCCTAACCGCACCCTCGATTTACTTGTGGATTCAGCCGTGATCGAGAAGCGAAAGCAAGGCTGGAAGCCACTTCCACCTCGCTACACAAGCGGAGTCCTGCACAAATACGCCAAATTGGTCGGTTCAGCCGCCAACGGCGCTGTTTGTGACTAATTCGACAAGCCGAAACTATCTTTTAACTACTATTAACTGAAATTAACTAGTGACAAACTAAGCGAGCGCCGTTAATCTGCCCCTATGAGTAAGTCTCTCGTGGTGGTTATTTAGCGCGCAGCTCACAAAGCTAACGTGTCCACTGCGCGCACCCTCCGAAGCCAAAAGGCCGGGGGGTTTTCGCTTGTAAGAGGGAAAACTCAAAAGAACTAAGTACGACGAATGAAAGAGAAGCGATGACTGAGCAAATAACTGGCGCAAGCAGTTTGGTTCGATCCCTTGAACATGCGGGCGTTACCGACATGTTCGGTATTCCAGGTGGAGCGATCTTGCCTGCATACGACCCACTGATGGATAGCAAACAAGTCCGCCACATTTTGGTCCGTCACGAACAGGGTGCAGGTCACGCAGCTCAAGGTTACGCACTTGCAAGCGGGCGCGTTGGTGTTTGCATGGCAACTTCTGGACCAGGCGCAACCAACCTTGTCACTCCAATCGCTGATGCATATATGGACTCAGTACCTATGGTTGCAATCACTGGTCAGGTTGCGTCAGCTTCAATTGGCACCGATGCATTCCAAGAAGCCGACATTCGCGGCATCACAATGCCAATTACAAAACACAATTACTTAGTAACAGATCCACAAGAAATTCCGCGCGCTATTGCTGAAGCTTTTCATATTGCAAGCACAGGTCGCCCAGGTCCTGTTCTTGTTGATATCGCTAAAGACGCATTGCAAGCAATGACAACTTTCGAATGGCCAACCAATATTGATTTGCCTGGATATCGCCCAGTAACAAAACCGCACAACAAACAACTTCGCGAAGCTTCAAAACTAATTCTTGAATCTCGCAAACCAGTTTTGTACGTCGGTGGGGGCGTAATCAAAGCGAATGGCTCGAAAGAACTTTTCCAACTTGCAGAACTTCTCAACATTCCAGTTGTCACAACTTTGATGGCTCGCGGTGCTTTTCCAGATAGTCACGAACTTCATATGGGCATGCCTGGTATGCACGGAACTGTTGCTGCTGTTGGCGCACTTCAAAAGAGCGATTTGTTAATCACTCTTGGTGCACGTTTCGATGATCGCGTAACCGGCAAACTTGAATCTTTCGCACCTGAAGCCAAAGTTATTCACGCTGATATTGATCCTGCAGAAATTGGTAAGAACCGCGAAGTGGATGTGCCAATCGTTGGCGACGTTCGAGAAGTGATGATTGACCTAATTGATTCGTTGAAGCAAGACATCAAAGATGGTGCAAAACCAAACTTCAATGAGTGGCGCGAAACCTGCTTAGGTTGGAAAGCCAAATACCCACTTGGATACGAAACTCAATCAGGACTACTTGCTCCTCAGTATGTAATCCAACAACTAGGCCAAATTGCTGGCAAAGACTCGATTTTCGCTGCAGGCGTTGGCCAGCATCAGATGTGGGCTGCACAGTTCATCAACTATGAACAACCAGGAACCTGGCTCAACTCCGGTGGACTTGGCACGATGGGATTTGCAGTTCCGGCAGCAATGGGCGCAAAAGTTGGCGCACCGAACAAAACTGTTTGGGCCGTTGATGGCGATGGCTGTTTCCAGATGACAAACCAAGAACTTGCGACTTGTGCCATCAACGATATTCCAATCAAAGTTGCGTTGATCAACAACAATGTTTTGGGAATGGTTCGTCAATGGCAAACACTGTTCTACAACGAACGCTACTCAAACACCAACCTTCACACCGATCGCATTCCAGATTTTGTCAAACTTGCTGATGCATATGGTTGCCACGGTTTGCGTTGTGAAAAACCTGAAGATGTTGCGAAGACAATTGAAAAAGCAATGTCGCTAAACGATGCACCAGTTGTAGTGGATTTCCAAGTTCACAAGGACGCAATGGTTTGGCCAATGGTTGCAGCTGGCACTTCAAATGATGACATCAAAATTGCTCGCGACCTCGCGCCGCAATGGGAACGCGGAGAGGACTAATAATGAGCCGTCACACACTTTCAGTTTTGGTTGAAGACAAGCCAGGTGTTCTAGCTCGCGTATCAAGTCTGTTTTCTCGACGTAGCTTCAACATTGAATCCCTCGCTGTTGGACCAACCGAAATGCCAGACATTTCTCGCATGACAATTGTTGTTAATGTTGAAGATCTTCCTCTTGAACAAGTAACCAAACAACTCAACAAACTTGTTAACGTTTTGAAAATTGTTGAACTTGAAGACAACGCATCTGTTCAACGCGAACTTTTGTTGGTCAAAGTTAAAGCCGACCAAGAAACCCGTTCACAGATTCTCGAACTAGTTCAGATGTTCCGTGCCAAAGTTGTCGACGTCGTCAGCGATGCAATCACTGTTGAAGCCACCGGTTCAAACGAAAAACTAACCGCTCTTTTGCGAGTCCTAGAGCCTTATGGCATCAAAGAACTCGTTCAATCTGGTGTTGTGGCAATGGGCCGCGGCAGCAAAGCAATCTCAGACCGCTCACTTAAGAGCACAGACAAGACCAACTAAACAAGACCAACTAAACTCCGCCCGCTCACTACATAAAAGGAATCCCCGTGGCTGAACTCTTTTACGACAAAGACGCTGACCTATCTATCATCCAAAACCGCGTTGTTGCAGTGCTTGGATATGGCTCACAAGGTCACGCACACGCACTCTCACTTCGCGACTCAGGTGTCGATGTTCGTGTAGGTCTTGCACCTAACTCGAAGTCCCGCGCTAAAGCTGAATCAGAAGGTTTGCGCGTAGTTGATCCAGCAACAGCAGTTGCTGAGGCTGACCTCACCATGGTTTTGGTTCCAGACCCAGCGCAGCGCGGTCTTTACGCAGAAGCAATCGAACCTAATCTTCAAGATGGCGACGCACTTTTCTTCGCCCACGGTTTCAACATCCGCTATGGATACATTAAACCAAAAGCAACAGTTGATGTTTGCATGGTTGCACCAAAAGGCCCAGGGCACTTGGTTCGCCGCGAATACGCAGCTGGTCGCGGTGTTCCAGCGATTGTTGCAGTTGAACAAGATGCATCTGGCAAAGCTTGGGATCTGGCCCTTTCATACGCAAAGGGAATTGGTTCACTTCGCGCAGGTGGCATCAAAACCACATTCACCGAAGAAACAGAAACCGATCTGTTTGGTGAACAAGCAGTTCTTTGCGGTGGCGCATCAGCACTTGTAATGGCTGGCTTCGAAACTTTGGTTGAAGCTGGTTACCAACCAGAAGTTGCATACTTCGAGTGCCTCCACGAACTAAAACTTATTGTTGATTTGATGTACGAAGGTGGCATTGCAAAGCAACGCTGGTCAGTTTCTTCAACCGCTGAATACGGTGACTACGTTTCAGGTCCACGCGTTATCGATGCGCGCGTAAAAGAAAACATGAAGGCAGTTCTTTCTGACATTCAAGATGGTTCATTCGCAAAGCGCTTCATTGATGACCAAGATGCTGGTGCACCTGAATTCATGAAACTTCGTGCAGCGGGTGAAGCACATCCAATCGAAAAGACTGGCGCAGAGCTTCGCAAACTAATGTCTTGGGTTAAGTCAGGCGACACTGACTACCAAGAAGGTACTGCAGCTCGCTAACAGCGGACAAAATATTGAAAGCAATCGTCATCCATCAAACAGGTGGTTCTGAGGTTCTCGAATACGAAGAAATCTCAAAGCCAACATTGATGGGTGGCGATTTGCTTATTTGCGCCCAATCAATCGGTATCAACTTCATCGATGTTTACCATCGACAAGGGGTTTATCCGTTGCCGCTTCCATTTACGCCAGGGCTAGATGGCGCTGGAATTGTGGAAGAAATTGGCGATGGAGTTACCAACTTCGCTGCTGGTGACTTAGTTGCTTGGCCCTCAACTTCTGGAAGTTATGCAGAGTTTGTTCGAGTGCCAGAAAACCGCGCCGTTAAAGTCCCAGTTGGAATCTCATCAGATACCGCCTGCGCGGCGATGTTGCAAGGGATGACTGCCCATTACTTGATCAATAGCACTTTCAAACTTCAAAAAAATCACACAGCTTTGATCCATGCAGGTGCAGGTGGGGTAGGGCAGTTGCTTTTGCAGATGGCTAAACACATTGGCGCAACCACCATCACAACAGTTTCTTCAGCTGAAAAGGCTGAGATTGCAAAACAAGCTGGCGCAGATCACGTGATTCGTTATGACCAAGAGAATTTTGCTGACAAAGTAAAAGAAATCACTGGCTCAGGAGTTGATGTCGTCTATGACGGAGTTGGTAAAACCACTTTTGATTTTTCACTTGCTTCTTTAAAACCTCGCGGCATGATGGCTTTATTCGGTGGTGCATCTGGCCAAGTTCCACCTTTTGAATTACAAAGATTGAGCTCGGGTGGTTCATTATTTATTACACGACCGACTCTTGGCCACTACATTGCATCAGACGAAGAACTTTCGTGGCGAGCAGAAGAGATTTTTGATTTAGTTGCCAAGGGTGTGCTTACTTTTTCAATCGGCGCCACCTTCAAACTTGAAGATGCCAAGTTAGCCCATGATGCGCTTGAAGCACGTAAAACCACCGGCAAGATAATTCTGAAACCTTGAGAAACAAACTTAAATAACTGCAATAGTCACAGCAACAAAATGCAAAGCGAACGCAGCAACAGTGAATGAATGGAAAAGTTCATGGAAGCCAAACCATTTTTCACTGATGTTTGGTTTCTTCAATCCATAAATCACTGCACCGATTGAGTAAAGAATTCCACCAATGGCAATAAGCACAACTGGCACCATTCCGCCGTTGTTTGCCATTTCCGGAACATAAAAAACTGAAACCCAACCCATTGCAAGATAAAGTGGAACCGAGACCCAGCGCGGAGCGTGTGGCCAGGCCAAACTGATTACAACTCCAAACGCTGCAGCAATCCAAATAATCACCAACAAAGTTTTTGCGGATTCCCACTCGAGTAATGCGATTGCTAGCGGTGTGTAAGTGCCAGCGATGATTAAGAAGATGTTTGAGTGATCTATTCGGCGCAGTGTGGTTTTTACCGGTAGCGACCAGCGGCCAATGTGGTAGGTGGCTGAGACGGTGAACAAATTGACAGCTGTGAAAAGGTAAACCACGAAACCGATTCGGTCTTCGACAGTCTTGGCACTCACTAAAACGAAGAGACCTGCAATAAATGCCAAAGGCGCAGAAATCAAATGTAAAACACCGCGCAACTTTGGGCGGACGGCGCTTAAGTCCAGATGATTGGCTCTCATTCGGAACCCCTTTTGTTTAACCTACGCTAGCGTAACCTACGATACCGTAAGTTAGCAACTGCAAACTCTTGGCAGGTGCATTGTCCACAAAATCTACCCATACCGGCACGGGTAAACTTGCCCCATCGCGAACAACGCTGTTTGCACCCCAAAATCCCATCTCTGGAAGGTTTAGGCGTGGCCAAGCCAATCGTTTTAATTGCAGAAGAACTTTCACCAGCCACCGTTGCAGCTTTAGGTCCGGACTTCGAAATCCGCAATTGCGATGGCGCAAACCGCGACGAACTTCTCAAAGCAATAGTTGATGTTGATGCGATCTTGATTCGTTCAGCAACCAAAGTAGATGAAGAAGCTCTTGCCGCTGCGAAGAAACTAAAAGTTGTCGCTCGTGCAGGTGTTGGCCTCGACAACGTCGATGTGAAAGCCGCGACCCAAGCCGGTGTGATGGTGGTTAACGCCCCAACGTCAAACATTGTTTCTGCTGCTGAATTAGCTGTTGCGCTTTTGCTTGCATCGGCTCGTCATATTGCTCCAGCAAATGCTGCATTGAAGCAGGGGCAATGGAAGCGTTCTAAGTACACAGGTGTTGAGCTAACCGACAAAGTTGTAGGTGTTGTTGGACTTGGCCGCATCGGTATTTTGGTTGCACAACGTCTATCTGCTTTTGGTGTTCAGCTAATTGCTTACGACCCATATGTTCAGCCAGCTCGTGCATCTCAACTTGGAATTCGCCTCGTAACACTTGAAGAACTTCTTAAAGAATCTGACTTCATCACAATTCACTTGCCAAAGACTGCCGAAACTGTTGGTCTGATTGGTGCAGAACAACTAAAGACTGTCAAGCCTTCTGTTCGAATTATCAACGCCGCTCGTGGTGGCATCATCGACGAACAAGCTTTGGCTGATGCAATTCGCGAAGGTCGCGTTGCGGGTGCAGGTATCGATGTATTTGCAAAAGAACCTTGCACAGATTCACCACTGTTTGAATTTGAACAAGTTGTTGCAACTCCTCACTTAGGTGCATCAACCGACGAAGCTCAGGAAAAAGCAGGTATTGCTGTTGCGAAGTCAGTACGTCTTGCGCTTGCTGGCGAACTTGTTCCAGATGCGGTTAACGTTCAAGGTGGCGTGCTTGCACCGGTCGTTAAGCCTTATCTTCCTCTTGCTGAAAAAATCGGTCGTATTGCAGCTTCACTTACAGATGCACCACTTTCACGTATTGATGTTGAAGTTCTTGGCGAGCTTTCAACTGAAGATGTTCGCGTACTTGAACTAAGTGCGCTAAAAGGCGCTTTCCAGCATCTAGTTGAAGAACCTGTTTCTTATGTAAACGCTCCTTTGTTCGCAAAAGAACGTGGTGTTGAAACTGGATTAACAACATCACCAGATAGCGAAGATCATCGTTCAATGGTTCGCGTTATCGCTTCAACCACTGAAGGTCACCGTATCAATGTTGCCGGAACAATCTCTGGCGTTAAAGATATTGAGAAGCTTGTTGAAATCGATGGCGTGGAACTAGATCTCGCACTTGCAAATCACTTAGCAATCTACCGCTACCACGACCGCCCAGGTGTGGTTGGAATTGTTGGTCAACTGCTTGGCGAAGCGAAACTAAACATTGCTTCCATGCAGGTTGGTCAAGAAATTCACGGCGAACATGCGCTAATTGTTTTGACTGTTGATCAATCAATCCCAGCCAAGACGGTTGATGCAATCGCCAAAGAAATCGGCGCGCATCTCGGCCGCAAAGTTGACCTCGTCGACTAACAATTCACCACTTAATTAGGGGCTTTTGCACCTTATATGTGTGGGTATTTGGCGTATCCTTTAATTCACCTGAACAAGAGTTTAGGTGAATTAAAGGGGGCGTGTGATGAACGCTAAACCAAATATCTATCCGGCTAAATCTCCTTATTGCGACCATGAGCTCGATGCATCGAAGGCTGTCGATGGTTGGGTTACCTGCGAATGCGGGCGCCGAAGCGATGCGCGTTGGGTAAACGAACTCGGATGGCTTCAAAGCCGCGCAAGTTGGGTTTCAGATCGCATTCGAAATAGTGAACCGTGGTTTGATTCAAATAAACAATCATCTGCGCAACCAGTTGAACATAATCGAGCATCTGGTCAACAACTTCTTTATATCCTTGGCGGAATCAGCCTTGTGGTTGCTGTTGCCGTTTTCACTGCTGTTGCTTGGGAACGAATTGGTGCTTATGGCCAGCTAGCTGCATTGATGGTTGTAGTTGCTATTGCCGCAGTTATCGCAATCAAAACTCGTGACGGTCTAGTCGGCTTGAGCAACACTTCTGCTGTTCTAGCAGTTTTTGTTGCCGGCACGGGATTACTGTCCGCTCCAGAGTTTGGATTGATTGATAAAACTTATGGGTATTCATCAAACATTTACACCACGCTTGTATTTCTAGTTCTTGTCTTGGCTGCATTTGCTGGTGGATACCTAACCAAGGTCACAAGTTGGTCTTTAATCTCGATTGTTGGTTTAGTTCCATTAACTTTGGCTTTCAATGAAGGTTTCGCGCAGAGCAATTACACGATGGATTCCAACCATTTAGTTTCATTGGTCACCGTCACTGCTGCCTGTTTAGCTTCAGGTTTAATGTTTGTAGCAATCAAGAATCGTCACGAAATCTCTGCAATTTTTAGAGTTATCGTGACTATCGTCGAATGCATTTTGTTGTTCAATATTTTCTCCCACTCAATGGACACATTGGGTCATGCACAAACTCCAGCAGTAGTTGCAAGTGGCTTCTTGATCATGGCTCTAATTTGGACATTCATTTCTTCAAGATTTATAGCAAGCGAACCAGGCTTCAACGGGAACGCGATTCAAACTAGTGCAGGTTATGTGGCGAGTGGAATCTATGGATTTGCGATTGCCATTGCATTGTTGCCTGCTTTTGTTCCATACGAATATGATGTTTGGGAACAAACTGCAGGCAGCCCAGACAAGCTTGTAGTTGTTTCTGCACTGCTAGGTGCAGCACTAATGCTTGCCCCACTTGTTGAACAGGTTCAAAACCGAATTGCTGCTCGTTATTTAACTTTGACAGCTTCAGTATTTTGGTTTGCGATGATGAACGGCACTGGTCAATTTAATTGGGAAAAATCCGTGGATCTAAAGACTGTTGCACTTTTCTTTGCTGTCGTAAGTGTTTCACTCGCGATTCGTTGGTGGTTCGTGATTAATCCGGCTTTCTTCATTCCTTCAGTATTTACAGGAATAGTAGCCGTCGGAATTCTCGCTGGCGAAACTTTTATGAAGAACGCTTCCGGACCAGAACCGCTGACCATCTCAATTGCAATCTATTTATTTGCAATCCTGCAAGTTCTGCGAGTACACACAAAAGATCCGCACAACTCATTCATCTTGATTGGTATTCCGCTTTCAGTAGCATTAATTCCAAGTGCATTGGTTTCTATTCGATTACTCGCGGAAAGCAATTCTTCTTCAAGTGATTGGGCGAGATTGTGGATAGTGGTGGCTGTCAGTGTTGGTGCAGTTGCATTTGGGCTAAAGCTTCAGAAATCTGGTTTGCTGATTCCAGGTGCTGTTGCATTTGTGTTCGCTGCAATTCCGCAGATATTTATCAGGTTATCGGTCTTCGTGCCTAGATGGATCATCTTCGGTGTTGTTGGAATCTTGCTCATAACAGTTGCCGCAAGATTCGAACATTTGCAGAAGTTCGGTCGAGATACCCGCAGTTGGTTTAGAAAGCTCGATTAATTAAATCGATTAGCTTTCAGAAATGGGTCGCTGGGATTACTCCCATGCGGCCCTTTTGATAATCTTCCATTGCGCTCAAAATTTCTTCGCGAGTATTCATCACAAATGGTCCGTAATGCGCAATAGGTTCACGAATTGGCAAACCACCTAATACCAATACATCAAGATTTTCAGCGCGTGAATCTTGTTTTGGTGATGCTTCAACCACAATTGTGTCGCCGTGATCAAGAATTGCTAAATCGTTTTCACCAAGTGGCGCGCGATCTCCACCAGCAAAACCAGTTCCGTTGAGTGAATAAACCATTGCTGAAAAATCTGTTCTCCATGGCAAAACAATTTGTGCACCAGGCATTAACGTTGCGTGCAAGTAGGTGATTGGGGTGAATGTGATTCCCGGACCTTTGTGTTCACCTAGATTTCCGGCAATCAATCTGATAATCGCATCGCCATCTCGATTGGTCAGAATCTTCACTGACTCTGGTGTGATGTCTTGATATTTCGCTTCCGTCATTTTTTCTTTTGCTGGAAGGTTTACCCAAAGTTGCACGCCGTGAAGAACTCCACCTTTCATAACCAGTTTTTCATCAGGTTGCTCAATGTGCAGAATGCCAGCTCCGGCAGTCATCCATTGCGTACCGCCATCAGTGATGATGCCGCCACCGCCAGTTGAATCTTTATGTTCGAGAGTTCCATCCATCATGTAAGTCACGGTCTCAAAACCACGGTGCGGATGCCAAGGAGTTCCCTTTGCTTCGCCTGGGGCAAGCTCTTTGCCGCCCATTTGGTCGAGTAGAAGAAACGGATCTACATCGCGCAGCGAAAGGCGACCGGGGAAAGGTCGGCGCACTTCAAACCCTTCACCCTCGAGAGTGCGGACAGCAGGAACTATCCGCTTAGTGAGCCTGTGAGAGGCAATTGGGTCAGTTACATGCACACGAGGCAGAACTAGGGGATTTTCGGGGGTGATAGCCGGCATTTTTGCCTCCTTCGGTGCGTCCAATGTGACAGACGCTAACTCACCCCTGTAGAATAGTTGAAGTTTCAACTAAATGCAATTCAACAAGGGATTGCATCTAATACGAGGAGAGACATGAACATCTTGTTCACAATCGGCGCGATTTTGTTTGCCGTTCTATTTCTAGGATCAGGCTTCGCGCACTTCAAAGCAGTAGATGCAATGACTGGCTATGCACAATACAAAGGCCTACCTGCAGCAAAAGCTGGTGTTTTGGTTTCTGGCTTCTTGTTCATCGTCGGCGCACTTGCAATCATCGGTGGCGCATTGAGCGCATCGTTTGCTGACTACGGCACATACGGTGCACTTGCAATTGCACTTGTAATGTTCCCAACAGCAGTTATCTTCCACAACTTCTGGAAAGAAACTGATCCACAAGCAAAGCAAAACGAACAAATTCAATTTAACAAAGACATCGCACTTGCTGGTGCAGCACTCGTAATCGCTGCTGCATTCAATGCAAACATTCTTGGTTAATTTCTCTCTAACAAAAAGACCCGGTGAAAACCGGGTCTTTTTTTGTTGGTTCTAAATTATCTACCGCGTTTGTTTTTTGGACGCGGTTTTCCTTTACGTCCTGGCTTACCGGCAACATCGCGTTGTAAGTGTGCACGACGTGCAGCACGATTTCCGCCAGCTGATGGTGCAGATTTTTCTTCACGTTTTGGACGTGGACGTTCATCACGACGTCCACCGCGTGAATCACCTCGACGGTCATCACGTCTATCGTCTCTGCGATCATCACGACGGTCTCCACGATTGTCATCGCGACTAAAACTGCGACCACCGCCACGACGATCATCACGTCTATCGTCTCTGCGATCATCGCGACGGTCTTCACGGAATCCATCACGACGATCATCGCGTCTGTCATCACGTCTTTCTTCACGGAATCCACTACGGCGGTCATCACCACGACGATCGTCACGACGTTCACGGCTTTCGCGCGGAATACGTGAGTCTGTGTAATGTGAACGGCGCGGACGATCATCACTTCGACGATCATCGCGACCAAAGTCACGACCACCTTCGCGTCTGTCATCGCGGCGACCATCTCTGCGATCATCGCGACCAAATCCACCACGGCGTTCACCGCGGTTGTCATCGCGACCAAAATCTCTTCCGCCACGTGAATCGCTACGTCGATCATCTCTGCGATCATCGCGTCGATTGTCTCGATCAAATCCACCACGACGATCATCACGCGAATCACGACGATCATCTCTGCGGTCTCCACGATTGTCATCTCGACCAAAATCACGTCCGCCGCGTTCTTCGCGACCACCTTCGCGGCGGTCTTCACGTACATCAGAAAGTCTGAAATCGCGACCACCAGCAGTTGGACGTTTGATGATTACATCTAGTGCGCCGGTTAGTTCAGCAACGATGTCATCAGATGCGCGAACTCGATGTGTTACTGGTTCTACACCTGCTTGATCCATCAAGTGTTTTACGTTGCGACTTTGTTTTACGTTTCCAATGCTGACAACAAGACCAGTTGCGCCAGCGCGAGCAGTACGTCCTGCGCGGTGTAAGTAATCCTTGTAATCGCGTGGCATATCAACGTTTAAAACCAAGTCGATGTCGTCAATGTGAATACCGCGAGCCGCAACATCTGTTGCAACCAAAATAGAAACATTTCCATCTTTCAAATTCTTCAAAGCTTTGTTACGGGCTCCCTGGCTCTTGCCACCATGAAGTGCATCTGCTCTAACACCAATAGTGTTTAGCTCATCGCAAAGTTCATCCGCTGCTCGTTGAGTGCGAACGAAAGCAATGCATCGACCTTTACGAGTTGCGATAGTGCGGATAACTGCATATTTCTCGCGAGGTTCAACCAAGAAAACGTGATGTTCCATTGTTGAAACAGATGCTGTGCCTGGTTCGGTTGCATGCTCTACTGGATCTACCAAGTGTGCATCAACGATTGCATCTACACCGCGGTCCAAAGTTGCACTGAACAACAAACGTTGTCCACCAGCAGGAATGAAAGCCATCAGGTCGCTAACAATCGGCAAGAAGCCCATGTCAGCCATTTGATCTGCCTCATCCAAGACAGCAATTTCAACTGCACTCAAATCGCACGCACCGCGATCAATCAAATCTTCTAGGCGGCCTGGAGTTGCAACAACGACATCTGCGCCGCGAGCAAGCGAATCAATTTGTTTCGAGTATTGCGCGCCACCAATAACAATGCTGAAACTCAAACCAACCAAGTGGCCAAGTGGTGCAAGAGCATCGTGAACCTGCATTGCAAGTTCGCGGGTTGGAACCAAAATCATTCCGCGTGGTTTGGTTGGTTCAGATTTTCCGTCCATCAAACGAGCGAGAAGCGGAAGACCAAAAGCTAAAGTTTTTCCGGAACCTGTTCTACCTCGACCCAAAACGTCGCGGCCGGCAAGCGCATCACCGATTGTTGCGGCTTGAATTGGAAATGGTTCAAGAATTCCTTGAACACCAAGTCCATAACCCAGTTTCAGTGGCAAACCAAGATCAACGAATTCTTGGGCCAGTGGAGTGTTTTCAGTGATTTCTAAACGCACACCGCGGTAACCAGCTTCTGGTTTGCGATCGCGGTTTCGGCTGCCGCCATATCCGCCACTACGGCGATTGTTTGGACGGCGATTGTCACGATGGCGTGCGCCATCGCGTCGATTATTGCTATAACTCATTTAAATAACTTCTCAGTGTTTCAGGCGC
>JBDKLK010000023.1:0-13509 GCA_039795655.1 Actinomycetota bacterium | reverse complement strand
TGATCCAGTTTGAGTATTAATCATCCAACTTGCTAAAGCTACGATTAAGACAATTACTAGAAAGTTCTTTTTTGAGTAACTTTTCTTAACTGGCACTTCGAGCACGTCTTGCTGCTCATTAGAAGCCATTTCAAAATTTTCTTTGTTTTCCACGATTCCCCCGAATCAAATAGGGGGTAAGACTACAAAGCGGACTGACAAGTTTGAGATTAGCCTTGGCTCATGGATATCGAAAACTTGAAGTTTGGGCTAGACACATTTGGTGATACTCAAAAAGACGATGCTGGAAAACCAATCTCCGCGGCACAAACACTTAGAAATGTGATTGCAGAAGGTGTCTTAGCCGATTCGGTTGGCATCTCCCACTTCAATGTTGGTGAGCACCACCGTGCTGACTTCTCAATCTCTGCACCCGACACAGTTTTAGCTGGTTTAGCTACTGTCACCAAACAAATCAAGTTGGGAACTGGTGTCACTGTTCTATCTAGCGATGATCCAGTCCGCGTCTTTCAACGCTTCTCAACAGTTGATGCTCTTTCAAACGGTCGCGCTGAAATCACTGCGGGTCGCGGTTCCTTTATCGAATCATTCCCGCTGTTTGGCTATGAACTTTCTGACTACAACGTTTTGTTTGAAGAAAAACTTGAACTTCTTGTGGAGTTGCTAAAAGAGAAACCAGTTAACTGGAACGGAACCACTCGTGCAGGTCTAGGTAACCAAGACGTTTTCCCAAAAACAGAGAGTGGCCAAATCCCACTGCGAGTTGGTGTCGGTGGAACTCCAGAATCGGTTGTAAGAGCCGCCCGACTCGGTGCGCATCTTGCTATTGCGATTATTGGTGGAGACTCATCTCGCTTTGCTCCACTTGCAGATTTGTATCGAGATGCGCTTGATAAGTTTGAACAACCGAAATTAACAATCTCAATCCACTCTCCAGGACACATCGCGGAAACCGATGAGCAGGCGCAAGAAGAAATGTGGCCAAACTACGACGAAATGTTTGGGCGCATCGGCAAAGAACGCGGTTGGGGTCCGGTAACCAAAGATCACTTTATGAGTGAAGTACATTTCGGTTCGATTTATGCAGGAAGCCCAGAGACCGTGGCTAAAAAGATTGCATACTCAATTCGTTCACTTGGTGCGGACCGTTTCGATTTCAAATATGCCAACGGACCTATTAGTCACTCAAAACTCATGAAGTCGATTGAGCTTTATGGAACAAAAGTTGTACCGATGGTGAAAGAGATTTTGGCTGACACCAAATAACATGCAAAATCGCCATTAGTTTGCGAAAAATTCACTTTAAAATCCAAAACTCGTCGCTGACCATGGTTTAGGCTTTAAATCTGCAGGAGGACTCATGAAACGTGAAGACAAAATCAAAGTAATCGCTAAGTCTCTGAACAAGCGAACATTCGGCCTTTCACTTCAGAAGGAAGAAAACCTCTGGTTGGCCACAGTTATTCTCGATGACCTAGAGGCAGCCGCAAAGAAGCGCCGTGAGGCAAAGAAGGCAGAAAAAGCCGCTTCAGGCAAGAAGACAAAGAAAAAGTAACTAGGTTCTAGGTCTAGCCTCTAGACCGCTGTCTCCTATTTTGGAACAATCACCCCACTTTCCGGGGAGGGAAAATGTTCCAAAAAATCAAACTACTTCCAGTCCTAGCCGCAGCGATACTCATTCTTTCAGCTTGCGACACTGGCACACTTAATGGAAGTTACTCACTGAATGTGTCAGAGTCAGGAAAAATTTCTGGCTACATAAAGTCTGAGTTAACTCCAGAACGTTATGAATTCATAAAAGAAATCCGTCACGTTCAGCGATCAGTTGTGGTTCACGACATCACCTATACATGGAATGCCGGGAATTGCACAATGGAAGACATAGTTGTTACGTCAGAGCAAGAACTTCGTCCAAAATACTGGGCTGGTCAAATCGTTTCTTTTGGATCACTTGACTTTGCAGATTACGAAGGTGCAGTCTTCACAGGAGATGGACTAATCGACTCTTCCTATCAACTTGCTATTCGTCAAGGAAACGGAAATTTTGGCTGCATCAACCCAGGCGAATACGTTCAAGATTCAGGTTTTGCTACAACCGTATTTCTCGATCCGAGCTTGAACGAACTCGGTCTAGAGGACTGGGCTCGCGCTGAAAATATGAATATTTCAGTTGGAAACATTTATCCAACCGACCTGCCGTATTTCTTTGCCCTAAACAGCATTTGCGCGATAGAAGATGGAAGCTGCGTCACCCCTGACGAAGTTAGCGACAAATTAAGTGAATTGTTGGGAGAGGATTCAAGATTCTCCAATATCAAAGATGACTTACTTAACAAAGGTGAGTTTGTTGATTACCTACACGATCAAGGAATCGAAACATACAAGACTGCAAGTGGTTCTTGGGGTGTAAAAGTTCCATTTACCAATCAACCATTCTCATCACTTTATCGTTGGGCAAACAACAGCCCTTACGCGATTATTCCTAGCGTCGCCAATATTGACGGAGTAGCAATCTCACTTGAATCTTCTTATGAACACTTAGTTTCTGGTGAAGATGAAATCGCTAATCCAGTAAACGAATTCCAAATCTGGGAACAAGAATCGCAAAATCTAGCTGCCTTTTCACAATCGGTGAAAATTGCTGGACTAATCCTTGATACAAATGGTAATTACAATAAGAAAAAGAAAACTTTCAGTTGGTCAATTTCCGGATACGGTGCCGATGCAAAACTTACTGACGAAAAACCTTCAATAACTTTTGCACCTGGAATTGAGATTTCTTTCAAAGCCAATTCATCTAAGTTAACTTCTGCAACCAAAGCGTTGCTGAAAAAGAAGAAGGCTGTAATTAATGCTTATGGCGATACGCTAATTGGAGCAGTCACCAATTCGAGCCTAAGTCCGGACGATGCAGTTGCAAATCAAACATTGGCGACAAAACGAGCCACCGCAATCAAGAACTATCTAGTGAACACTCTGAAACTGAGTCACAACTACTTAGTTGTGACTACTCCAAGTAGTGATTCTGGTAGCACTTGGGCAAAAGCTTCAGTAAACAAGGCTGTTATTTCCGCGCTAGGTATACCCATCGCCTAAGAGCAATACGAATTTGGCCCGAGCGTGAGTTCGGGCCAAATTTTTTGCCTCTTGTGCGTTAGGCCACTTTTACCTAGCGTTTAGCCTCTAGATTTAGGAGTGCTTGTGGTTCCTGCCGATTCGCTAGCCAGTGCCCGCAAAGCGGTTGAAGAAAACTGGCTGCATTGGCAAGACCGCGATGGTCAATCACAGGTTCGCACCGAAGTTGAAGAATCTTGGCAACGATCAGCCGCTTCCGTTTCAGTTGAAGTTGATGCAGCTCCCTCGCGCGATGGATTTGATGTTGACGCCGAATGGAACAACCACGCGCTCAATCAACCAGTAACTTTGATTGAACCAGAGCTACGTCAGATTGCTGAAGATGGCGGATTTATCGTTGCAATCACCGATGCAACCAGCACAATTCTTTGGACTACCGGTAGCAACCAAATGAAGGACCGCGCAGGCAAAGCAAACTTTGCACCTGGCGCAATGTGGGATGAACTGAGTGTTGGCACCAACGCTCTCGATCTCTCACTTCGAACCGAAAAAGCTCAAACTGTTTTTAGTGCTGAACACTTTGCGCCACTAGTGCACCAATGGGTTTGTTATTCAGCACCACTTCTCGATCCACGCACTAGCGAAGTAGTTGGCGTACTTGATTTAAGTACAACATGGGAAAACGCACATCCACTCGCGATGCGCACTACAGTTGCGATGGCAAGCTTGATTCAACACGAATTGGGTCGCATCCCACTTCCATCACATCTCGAAACCGTTCAAGTTAATTTGCTTGGAAAAACTTCTGCGCACCGCGGAAACTCAAAACTAAACCTCTCAAAGCGTCAACTTGAAATATGTGCACTATTAGCACTGCATCCGAACGGATTAAGTTTCGAAGAGATGCAGGTTGGCCTTTATGGCGACAAACAAGTTTCTAACAGCACACTCAAATCTGAGATTAGCCATCTGCGTTCCATCTTAAACGGAATGATCGAATCGCGACCTTACAGATTCAACCAAGACTTGAACTGCGATGTACTTAATGTCTTGAATGCGATCAAACTCGGCAACTTCAGCGCTGCAATGCACGTCTATGCCGGCCCACTGCTGCCGACCTCAAACTCACCGCTAATCAGTGACTTCCGAAACTGGCTAGACATCGCTATGCGGCAGTGCGCTATGTGCAGCCTGGATGTGGATGCGATTAGCGCCTACCTAGACCTTCATCCATACGAGCTTGAAGTAGCGGAATATCTCAGTTCAATAACGTTGGAATCTGATTCCCGCTACCCATACGTGCGAGCCAAACTTCTCCACGCTCGCAGCATCTAGGTATAAAACAACCCAACCTTTTCCCAACCTAGGTTTCCTACTCTCCCACCAATGACCACGGGGTCATAAAGGAGAGTTACATGTCTACATATGCAATGCCGGGACAATCAGGCTCACTGGTTAGCCCAAAAGCAAAGTATGACAATTTCATTGGTGGCAAATGGGTTGCTCCAGTAAAAGGTCAATACTTTGAAAACATCTCACCTGTTAACGGCAAAGGTTTCACCCAGGTTGCACGTTCATCAGCTGAAGATATTGAACTAGCACTTGATGCTGCACACAAAGCAAAAGATGCTTGGGGCAAAACAAGTGCAACAGAGCGTTCAAACATTTTGTTGAAGATTGCTGATCGCATCGAAGCAAATCTAGAAATGCTTGCAGTCGCAGAAACTTATGACAACGGAAAGCCAATTCGCGAAACTCTTGCAGCTGACCTTCCACTATGTGTTGATCACTTCCGCTACTTCGCCAGCGCTATCCGCGCCCAAGAAGGTTCAGCTGGTGAACTTGATCACGACACAGTTGCTTACCACTTCCACGAGCCACTAGGTGTTGTTGGTCAAATCATTCCTTGGAACTTCCCATTGCTAATGGCAACTTGGAAACTTGCACCAGCACTTGCTGCCGGTAACTGCGTTGTTCTAAAGCCAGCGGAACAAACTCCTTGGTCAATCTTGATTTTGATGGAACTAATCGGCGACCTTCTTCCAGATGGCGTGCTAAACGTTGTAAACGGTTTTGGTCTTGAAGCAGGTAAGCCGCTTGCATCTTCACCACGTATTGCAAAGATTGCATTCACCGGTGAAACCACAACCGGTCGTTTGATTATGCAATACGCATCAGAAAACATCATCCCTGTAACACTTGAACTTGGTGGCAAGTCACCAAACATCTTCTTCGAAGATGTTGCTGAAGCCGATGATGCATTCTTTGACAAAGCAATTGAAGGTTTCGTGCTATTCGCACTTAACCAAGGTGAAGTTTGCACTTGCCCATCACGCGCTTTGATTCAAGAATCTATCTACGACAAGTTCATGGAACGAGCACTCGCTCGCACAAAGGCAATCGTTATGGGCAACCCATTCGACACTGCAACCATGATCGGTGCTCAAGCATCTAACGATCAGCTTGAAAAGATTCTTTCTTACATGGATATCGGCAAGCAAGAAGGTGCAAAAGTGCTAACTGGTGGAGCTCGCAAGATCCACGCAGGACTAGAAGACGGTTTCTATGTAGAACCAACAATCTTTGAAGGTCACAACAAGATGCGCATCTTCCAAGAAGAAATCTTCGGACCAGTGGTTTCTGTAACCAAATTCAAAGACATGGATGATGCAATCAGCATTGCAAACGACACTCTGTATGGTCTAGGTGCAGGTGTTTGGACACGCGATGCAAACACTTCATACCGCATGGGCCGCGCAATCCAAGCCGGTCGTGTTTGGACTAACTGCTACCACGCCTACCCAGCAGGCGCAGCATTCGGTGGTTACAAGTCATCAGGTATCGGTCGCGAGACCCACAAGATGATGCTCGACCACTACCAGCAGACCAAGAACCTTTTGGTCTCTTACAACCCTAACAAGTTGGGATTCTTCTAAACTCGGGGGACAATTGCGGCAGGTGGAAACGCCTGCCGCAATTCTTTTTGGAGGCAAAATGGAACGAGTTTTAATTACACCTGCTGCACAAGAATTGCTAGAAAAATTGCAAGGCATTCACGGCCCTTTGATGTTTCACCAATCTGGTGGATGTTGCGATGGTTCTGCACCAATGTGTTACCCGCGCAATGAATTTCGGGTTGGTCAAGTAGATGTATTCCTTGGTTGGGTCGGTAACGAAACCGCGAAAGCACCGTTTTATATGTCAGGACCGCAATTTGAATATTGGAAACATACAGAATTAACACTTGATGTTGTGCCCGGCCGAGGTAGCGGTTTCTCAGTTGAAGCACCTGAAGGCGTTCGCTTCCTAATTCGTTCCCGCGTGTTCACAGATTCTGAATGGGAAACCCTGAAGGACGAGCCAGTGCTTACTGGTTCTCAGCACGAATAATTTCGCGGTAACGATGCGCGCTTGCTTTTGGGGTGCGCTTCAAGGTGTCGTAATCAACTCGCACTAAACCAAACCGCTTGCTGTAACCGTGCCCCCACTCGAAGTTGTCCATGAAACTCCAAGCGAAGTATCCGTTGATTGGTGCACCAGCAGCTTTTGCTTCCTTCACTGCTTCTAAATGCTGTTCCAAATATTCAATTCGATCAAAATCGTTGATGGAACCATCAGCTTCGACAACATCATCCCAAGCCGAACCATTTTCGGTAATGAAAATTTCTTTCGGTTTGTAAGTCTCAGTTATACGCACCAACAAATCTTTGAAAGCTGGCGCACAAATTTCCCAACCCATCGCAGTGAACTTTGCGTCCGGCAAATCAACACCTTTGACACCTAAAAATTCATCACTCGGATCGGCAGCGATAATTGAACGCAAATAAAAATTCACACCTAGAAAATCTGTCGGTGTGGAAATGATTTCCATATCTCCATCAACCACCGGTGGTGTCAGTCCAAACTTTTCAATGATGTTGGTCGGATAACCCTTGCCGTAGATCGGGTCTAGCCACCACGCAATCTCGTAGTCATCCTGAAGCTTTGCTGCCGCAACATCCTCTGCCGAGTCGCTCGCTGGCACGCACGGAGTGAGACCTGGGGCCATTCCCACCTTGTGGCTTGGATACGCCGCCTTAATCGCTCTGACAGCCTTTCCGTGAGCCAAAAGCACGTGGTGGCCAGCGGTTAGGGCTGATTGTCGGTCAGCGATGCCAGGGGCGAACCATCCGCGCAAATACCCGAACCAGACCACGCAGTGCGGCTCATTAATCGTGATCCAGTTCTTAACCCGATCACCAAAATGCTCCACCAAAACCTTTGTGTAGTTCTCAAACCAATCGGCACACTCGCGATTGAGCCAGCCGCCCTTTTCGTGTAGCGCCTGTGGCAAGTCCCAGTGATAAATCGTCAGAAGTGGTTCAATACCTTTTGCAATCATCGAATCAATCAAGCAGTTGTAGAAATCAATGCCCTCTTGATTAACTTCACCAATACCGTTCGGCAAAATTCGATTCCATGAAACTGAGAATCGGTAGGAGTTAACTCCCATCCATTGCATAATCTCTAAATCTTCTTCGTATCGGTGATAGTGATCGCAAGCTACAGTTCCATCATCACCATTTTGAATTTTTCCTGGAATCTCACAGAACACATCCCAAATCGATTTTGTTCTACCACCTTCAGTGGATGCGCCTTCAATCTGAAAAGCTGCAGTAGCTACGCCCCATTTGAAATCAGTCATTTTGATCTTCTGCCTTCCACTTAATCTTGCCTAACAAAACAATTCCAATTATCAACAAAACCTGAACTGCAATCATTTGCGGCGATGTCATTTCTGAAACAATATTTTGGCCGATCTCGGTGTGAGAAAACTCGTGCGCGCCAAACACATAAAATGAATAAGTAAAAATCCGGCCTATCCCGAATGCCACAACCAGCGGCATTATTCGAATTTGAGGAATCAAACCTGCTGCAACAAAAAGCTGTGACGAAGATAGCGGCGACCACATAAACAGAATCAGCATGCTCCACACTGTTGTGCTTCGCTTGGTCAACTTCGATCCGAGGTTGGTCATATTGTTTACATAATCCGCAGGTAGGCGTCCCCGAATACGCCTAAAGAAGTTTGCCATCAACCAGTGCGCTATCGATGCAGCAATTACTGCCAATGCAATCAGCGGAACCGGCTCTAAACCAAAACCTAAAGTTAAGTAGACAAGCACCATCCAAGTTGGTGGCCCAAATGCAGGCATTGAGTTCTCTGCAAAGATCAGCAGAAAGGCCCACAGATACTCAATCACAACACAAGCGTATGCAACTCACCCAAAGTCTTCGGGTAAGGTCGGCTCTATGAATGAGACTCCAGCTTGCCCAAAATGTAATTGCGAATACACGTACGAAATGGGTGCACTAATTGTCTGCCCAGAATGCGCACACGAATTTGAAGCAGCTACTGAATCAGGCCTTTCTGCTACAGAAGTCCGCGATGCTGTTGGAAACATTTTGCAAGATGGAGACAATGCCACAATCATCAAAGACCTAAAACTAAAAGGCGGCCAATCAATCAAGGTCGGCACCAAAGTCCGCGGAATCAGAATCATTGAACCGGTGAACGATCACAACATTGACGCAAAAGTCGATGGTCACGGTTCTATGTATTTGAAGTCCAGTGTCGTAAAAAAGGCTTAAAGCCAAACTATTCAGTGGGGCGGGTGGGGCTCGAACCCACGACCTGACAGATTATGAGTCTGCTGCTCTGACCAACTGAGCTACCGCCCCGTGAGGTGGCTCAGTTTACTTTTATCAGGAACTGTAAGAATTGCACCCAACAAGAATGGGCGGCTCACAAAGGAGTCGCCCATTTCCCTAGACGATTTCTAGGATTAAATCATTACCGCGAAAAAGCGCTTAGGTGCTGATAGCTAGCATTCAGTAATTGAGTCAGTGTGGTTTTTACCGCACTTGGCATGGTCTTTTCGAGCATCTTTTCCAGATCTCGAATATCAAGCTGTTCGACGGCAATTCCAACTTCAAGAGCCGATTGGGTTGAAGTAACTGAACTAAGTAGATCGTCATAGATTTTTTGCAGTTCAGGATCAGCGAACTCACCTGGCTCCAATTTGCTGATTGGGTTCTTAATTCCATATTTTGTTAGCAGTTTTTCTACCGCAGCCATATGCTGCAACTCGCTTCTGCTGATATTTGAGAATTGTCGAATACCAGTTTCTTCATAAATGGCCACATAAAGGTCGTAGGCCAATTTCTCTTCTTGAATCAAGTATTTAAGTTTCGATGCCATTGCAGTTGTGATGGCTTTTGATGTTTTTGCTTCTGCAGCCGAGACTGCAAGTCCAGATGAGAGAATACCTAGAACCATTACTAAAGCTAGAGCAATTTTCTTTGCATTTGGGAACATGATCAACCTCCTTGTTGAGTTTTTTCCTATAAAGAAAACTACAACAACAATGTCAGAGGAATGTCACGCAAAATACTGTGTTAAGCAAAGGTTCCAAAGGTTGGATTTGTGTATCAAAACTAGATTTTTAAACATGCCCAACAAATGGGCTGAATGCTTGTGCAGCTTTGGATGGTTTGTTTGTAATCCGTTCTTCAACGTCGGCTAACCCCATAACCCGTAGTCCAACATTCGCACCTATCCATCGGATGGGTTCATACTCCCAATTGCGTTTCTTGAGATTTATCCAAGGCAGGTGTTGTCGATGAGAATCAATTCCAGAGACGCTCTCGGCAATAGTTAATCCAGCAAGTGCTGAAGTGCCAACTCCATCTCCAACATAACTTCCGCCACTAGCGATTTTTGATTCATGATCAATGTCTACTCGCGCATACCAATCTCGCGGGATACCAAGCGGACCACCCCAAGTATGAGTTGTCTTGAAATCGCGAATCATTGGGAAAAGTTCATCAAGCACTTTGCGGATTTCTAAATGCACTTTCGGATTGCGATCTAACTCTGGCGATATTTTGCTTCCGAAATGATAAGGAGCGCCTCTACCGCCAAATGCAAATCTGTTGTCTGCAGTTCTTTGTCCATAGATAAGTAGGTGGCGCAAATCTGCAAAGGTTTCACCCTGAAGACCAATTTGATTCCATACTTCTTCAGGGAGCGGTTCGGTAGCAATCATTAGTGAATAAACCGGAATTACGTCGCGTGAATACTTTTTGAATTTGCTCGTGTACGCCTCAGTCGCACGAATCACCCAATCGCAATTAATTGTGAATCCATTTGCTCTGACTTCACGAGCAGTGAAATCGGAGACTGGTGATTGCTCGTATATTTTCACACCGCGATTTGTGAGTGCCTCCGCAAGACCTTTAACAAGTTTCGCTGGTTGCACTCGGGCGCAGTGAGGTGTGTAAACCGCACCTAACTGATTTGTGAATTGGTATTTATCTTCGAAATCATTCTTTGAAATAAATTGGTAGTCATTTTCGTTGAATCCCCATCGTCGCCAATAATCAATTTCAGCTTTGGCTCGCATTAACTGTGCTTCGTTCCTTGGGATGTTCAGGCTTCCCTCGTAAGCCCACCCGCAATCAATACCAAGCTTGGAAATAACTTCCCCACTTCGCAAAACGTTTTCATTCATTTCGCGCTGTAATGCAACTGCTGACTCAGAATTGGATCTCTTTGCAATCTTGTCCATGTCAGATGGGAATAAGGCCGAAAACCAACCACCATTTCTTCCAGATGCACCAAAACCGACGTATTCAGCTTCGACAATCGCAATCGTCAAATGTGGTGAAAGTTCAGTTAACCAGTATGCAGTCCAGAGTCCGGTAAAACCGCCACCAATGATGCAAACATCGTAATCTTGAGTTGCATCCAACTTTGGGTGCAACACTCCTAGATTGGCTTGATCAGCCCATAGTGAAGTATTCAAAGTTAACTCGATTCGACATTTAACAAGTGTAATAAAAATGGGCCTGCAGACGAATCTGCAAGCCCATTTTCTGTTTAGTTATTTAGTTCCACTTGCTTTCGCAACAGCACGCATGATTTGGTAGCCAACTACCGCAATCAATGTGCCGTTAACGATACCTGTGAATGTGAAATCACCAGCAGTGAATGACATGTCAGAGATACCAACAACAAGGGTCACTCCAGCAATCATCAAGTTTGTGGTGTCACTGAAATCCACTTTATTTTGGATCCAGATTTTTGCACCAAGAACACCGATCATGCCGAATAGAACTGTGCCAGCTCCACCAAGAACACCTGTTGGAACAGATGAAAGAACTGCGCCAAGTTTTGGTGACATCGAGAGCACAATTGCACCAACACCCGCAACTGCATATGCAGCTGTTGAGTAAATGCGAGTTGCTGCCATAACACCGATGTTTTCTGCGTATGTGGTTGTTCCTGAACCGCCACCAAGGCCAGCAAGTGTTGTTGCAACACCATCAGCCATAAGTGCCTTGCCCATTACTTGGTCTAGGTCATCACCGGTCATGTTTGAAACGGCTTTAACGTGTCCAACGTTTTCCGCAATCAAAACCAAAACAACCGGCAGGAACAAAATGATTGCATTGCTTGAGAATGATGGAGCGGTGAATGATGGAGTTCCGAACCAAGCTGCACCAGAAATCGCATTCGATGCATCGGTTGAAATTAGTCCAGTTACTGCTGCGAATACGTATCCGACAACAAGACCAAGAACAATAGACAAGCGAGCGATAAACCCACGGAATGCAACAGCAATCAACAAGATTGCAACCAAAGTGATTGATGCAAGTTTTGGATCTGCAGCGAATTCACTCTTTGCAACACCAGCAAGGTTTAAGCCGATGATTACAACGATAGAACCGGTAACAACTGGAGGCATGATTGCATCAATCCATTTGATACCAGCTTGTTGAACAATCAAACCAACTATTGCCAAAATCACACCTGTTGCAACGATGCCGCCAAGTGCTAGCGCGATGTCGGTGCCACCAGCTTTTGCTGCTGCGATTGGGCCAAGGAACGCGAATGAAGAACCGAGGTATGAAGGCACTTTGTTGTTTGTGATCAAAATGAAAACAAGCGTGCCGATACCAGAGAACAAAAGTGTGGTGCTTGGCGAGAAGCCAGTGATGATTGGAACCAAGAAGGTCGCACCGAACATCGCTGCAATGTGCTGCAGGCCGATTCCGATTGTGCGAGGCCATGAAAGGCGCTCTCCTGGGGCAACTACTTCGCCTGGGGTGACAGTTTTACCATCACCGTGAAGTGTCCATGAAAACATGAATAATCCTTACGCGGTTGGGGGTATTTCCGATTGGAGATACGGCGGAAGTATTAGGCACGAATGTGCAGGAAATGGGCTGATTTGGGGTATGTCGGAAGACTTTTACCCCAAGTAATCGCGCAATCACTGCGGGTAAAACAAAATGCGGGCGCCCACAAGGACACCCGCATTTCTAGATTGCGCTACTTCACAAAAGTCACTTCGAGCCCTAACAAGTCAAGCTGCATGTCATCTGGCTCTAAATTGATCCCAGATGCACAGAGTGCTCGCTTAGTTTTTGAGAAACAACTTACGGTATAAGTGAAGAGCCGTTTACTGCCACTTGCTTGCATGAATTTGTGTGGCTTGCCAACTTTTGCCCCATTCGCTGTAACACTGTAGAGCGAACTTGAGGAATCAGATTCATCTTCGATAACAGCAACTGGATTACCGTTCTTAATAACCAATCCATTTGCGTCAAATCCCTTTAGGGAAGCAGGGTGTTTCGCCTTGCTCATCTTCCCTACTTCACCGATGTAGATCTGTGAACCTTCATAACTGTCGTCAAAATCTTTCTGGAAAAGCATGTAAACCTTTTCCCCTTGATTCACAATGAATGAATTTCCATTTCCGTATCCGCTCGAAAGCACACCGGCATCTTTTGAAACAAATGACTTACCAAATTTGTCGCTTTGGAAAACTTTCACCGTATTTACCGATGGTGTAGCTTCATCGCCAATTCCAAAGACCTTGTCCATAGCAACGACGGTCTTACCTTTTGGTGTGACCACGAGACCTTTTGGAATGTAGTTGTTTATATTCACATCTGCTGGTCCAAAAGAATCTATAGATTTGAATGCACTCCATTCACTTGTAAGAGATTTTCTTTGCGAAACTAGAGTTGCATATTTCTCAGGAGCGTTGTTGCTGTTACCATCCTGAAAACTGACCATTACAACCATTGCTAACTGTCCACTCGCATTTGCCGTTGTTAACAAACCTTGAATCCAATAATTACATTGCCCTGGCTCGCTTTGACAATCTGCGAATACATTTGAAGGATAAATCTCGCCAACAGTTTCACGAGTCCAAGTTTGCAAAGTTTTATCAGAAGTCCATGTGTATGCGACTTTGGCGTTTTCGGTTTGAGCAATTGCAGTTAGTACAACTCTATTTTTTGCATTTGCAAGATCAAACGTCCAGTCGAAACCGAAACTATCCATAAAAGGGAGTTCACCTGGTGTAGTGAAATCTTCGCCGT
>JBDKLK010000022.1:0-13749 GCA_039795655.1 Actinomycetota bacterium | reverse complement strand
TGCGAATACATTTGAAGGATAAACCTCGCCAACAGTTTCACGAGTCCAAGTTTGCAAGGCTTTATCAGAAGTCCATGTGTATGCGACTTTGCCGTTTTCGGTTTGAGCAATTGCAGTTAGTACAACTCTATTTTTTGCATTTGCAAGATCAAACGTCCAGTCGAAACCGAAACTATCCATAAAAGGGAGTTCACCTGGTGTAGTGAAATCTTCGCCGTCTTTTGTGGTTGTGTATTTAAAAGTTTCGCCTTCAAGATAAATAATCACTACAGTTCCATTATCTAGAACTGTAGCTTTAGCGGCTGAGGCACCTTCAATTAGGACACCTTGACTCCAACCAGAATTTTTTCCGTTGAAATTAAAAGATACATAGTTCTCGATGTCATTGCCGAAACCAGTGTATGAAGCAACAGTGGTTTTGCCGTTCGAGTGAAGTGTTGCTCCCCAAACACCCACCATACCTTCAGCAATATCTACAGCCTTTGCCGAATTTAAAACTGAAAAACTAAGTAGCGCTGAAAGCGCAATAGCCAAAACTTTCTTCATGAAACACCTCTCCCTATGAGGGAAAGGTACTAGAAGCCTAAACAAATTGGCAGAGCTGGTTGTTGATTACTTGATTAACTTAAATTCCACTACGTGGGACTCATAGTTGCCATGCTCGGAGGGGCAGCCCAGTGCAAGTCCGCTAGCTGAATAGTCGTAGTAACAGTCGTACCCGAGCAATGAGAAGTTCGCTTTGCTAGACCGGAATGCCGTAATAGGTTCACTCCAATTTGCTTTGGTTAATTTAATGGTGAAAATATTGGCTGGACGCCAATTCAAGATTCCCATCATCATCGTTGGTTTTCCGTTTACCATACCTAAGCCATCAAGATAGTAGCCAGAGACTGCTGTTGACGCATTTTCAAGATTTCCAAGCTCACCATACTTAACGACAAATTGCGACTGTTCATCAACTTGAGTGTTGAAACCTGCGAAAATTTTTTCACCTTTAGCGATCAGGAATGCATCTTCTGAAGAAATGACATCTCCCAACGTTTCAGAGTCTGATTCCACAAAATCCTGATTGAATTTACTTGCTACGAATACAGATGCATGAAAACCAGAATCAACATCACCTTGATTCATAGCAATTGCAATTTTTCCTTTTGGAGTAATCACTTGAGAATTAATCCAGAAGCCATTTTCATTACCATCGCCTTCTGTGATCTCAAGATCCTTGGTGAAGAGCACCGAAGGTGCTGACCATTCAACTTTTGCTGAAGACCGTTTGAAAGTTTGTAACACCATTCGTACTTGAATAGGGTCAACAGTCAGGTTTTCTTGATACGAGGTCACTGCGAGACTTAGTTGTCCCTTTTTATTCGAGACAGTTGAAAATGATGAATTATGCATCCAGCAATTTTCAAAATCTTCATAATCGCAATGTGCAAAAAGCTCTGGGTCAAACAAATCCCCTGCTTCATTCATAGTCCACTTCTTCTGCAAATCCCAGGTATAGGCAAATAGCGAATGGGATTTAATCACTGCTGCAGAAATCATTACATGGTTTGAAAATGCACTTAAATCAAAAGACCAGTTGAAAACTAGATCGGCTGAACCAGGCAATTTTTTCGGTGTACTAAATTTTGTACCAGTTTTAGAAGTCATTGAATAGTAAAGTGAATCGTTAATGTAGAAAACAGCAATCGCACGCCCATCTAGCAACATTTCTACCTGCGGATACATGTCAACATCTCCGTCAATAAGCTTTACAGCTTTCGACCATGCTTTAGATCCGCGTTTAACTTTTACATAAGTAGATTTATCTGAATCAGAATTTGTTGCGAATGCAATAACGCTTGACTTTCCATTTGTTGCGACATCGATTCCGGCATACGCAGAGACACCTGTTACTACATCAGCTTTTGCAGACAAAAGACCAATTGAACTTAATGCCATTGTCATCAAAACTATCAAGATCTTGCGCATTAAATGCTCCATTCGTATTATCTTTAAGTAACGCCTTATTGTTCTATGAATCAAATCTAGTTCGGAGGGTAATAATGCCCGAATTCGGGATTGCCGATTTACTCTCAAATAGTTCGAAAGCGAGTTGGGCGACAGCCCAGCCAGCAGGTTCTACTTCAAGAGCTAGAGCTGCATTTAGTTTCGCTCCAACTTCGGGATATTCCATTTCAAAACGTCGCCAAGGATCGAGCACATCTCGTTTTGAAATATCTGCTGAAACAAAAGTTTTCTTAACTGCTTTGATTAGGTGAAGTGCTGCGTATGAACGAATGAACTGACCAGCAATTAATAGCTCTCCGCGTCGAGCGCGACCAATTGCGATCATCAATAGTGTGTAAATAATCGCAAGATGATCATCTACTGATTCATGCGACTTCGGTTCCCCAGTTGCTTTGATTTTTTCCGTTCGGTCAGTTACATCCGCAGAGTCATAAGCAACCGCGAAATGATTAACGACTGTTTTTGAAAGTTGGTCAAGTGTGAATACTGCGAATTCCAAAATGGTTCCATCTTTGTAAACCACTTTCAAGCCATGCGCTGTTTCTCGTGCCCAATACGCAATCTCTTGTGGCTCTGGCAACCAATCAAGATTTTGGCGCATTAGTTCAGCGTCTTCATCTTGCGTGACAAGGTAGAAGTCGTAGTCTGAATAAATATCGAATCTGGAAGTTTCGGCGGCACTTCCGGCCCAGATCAATCCAAGAATTCGGTCATCCACTTCGGCGTTTGCCTGTAATTCGACTTTGAAGTCCATGTCGGGATAGTAGAACCCCATCCAAGGGTGCAAAATGGGCAAAAACCTTAAAAGGTAAGATTCAGACACTTTGGACTAAAAGTACAAATCAGATAGTTCGAAAATATCCATAGGAGAATAAATGAAGAACGCTTTTAAGCGCTCACTAATCGCAATCGTTGCAGTGCTTTTCGGTCTAGTTGCCGCAAACCCTGCAACAGTTTCAGCTACCGGTAGCTGGTCATACATTGGCGAAACAGGCCCAGCACATTGGGGCGAACTTGATCCTTCATACATAACTTGTGCAGACGGATCAGCTCAATCACCTATCAACGTAAAAGGTGCAACAAAGCAAAACTTGAAGAACATCAAGTTCGATTACATCTCTGGCGAAGCTGGCGTTTTTAATAATGGTCACACAGTTGAAGCGGAACCGCTAGGTGAAGCAGCCGAAAGTGCAATCAAAATTGGATCAACCACTTACCCTTTCCTTCAGTTCCACTTCCACGCTCCATCAGAACACAAAGTAAATGGCAAGCGTTACCCACTAGAAGTTCACTTCGTTCACAAAACAGATGCAGACGAAATCGCAGTTGTAGGTGTGCTTGTTAAAGCTGGTGCTGAAAATGAAGCATGGGATGAATTCGTAAATGCAATTCCGTTTGCAAGCGCAGACCCAGAAGACACCCTTATCGAACTAGATTGGGAAAAGCTTCTGCCAAAGAACAAGCAGACCTACCGCTATGACGGAAGCTTGACCACCCCAGGTTGCACCGAAGGTGTTAAGTGGAACTTGTTCTCAACAGTTATCGAAATGAGCCCATTGCAGATCGAGTCATTCCGCAATGCTTACGCAGGTAATGCTCGCCCAGTGCAACCACTGCACGGTCGCACAATCTTGTTCGATAAGACCAAGTAACCTGCAATTACTGTCAAATGGCGCTGTGGAAACACAGCGTCATTTGTCGTTTTGAGACACAATTCATACTCATAAACGGGGTCTGGTGAACCATTTCAGCGGGCATAATTTAAACTTCAACTATGGAAAAAACTTACCTGAAAAAATTTATTTCCTACGCCGCTGCTACAGCAATTGCTGTTTCAGCTCTTACGGTTGCTAGCCCAGCTCGAGCAACTACCACCCTTGACGCTACTAACACAACTCTTGACTTCTCGAATACAGAGACTATTTATAAAGGTGTTGGTGAAAGTCAACTTTATGAAAATATAGCCACACTTGAAGGCCAAGCAATTGATGCTGTCGTTACAGTTATTGCTTCCTTCGATGACGCCGACATGTATGACCTGGACTACTTTGACAATGAAAATCCAAGTCCAATCGTTACTCCTCTTGATATTGACCTAGATATCTACGGCGATAAAGGTTCTTACTCATTCAGCATTGAATTTTTCCTTCACGGAACTGATACACAAGTTACCCTTGAAAATCTAGATCTAAATGTTAAAGATATCGATACCTACCAATACATCGAAACTGAAAATGTTTCGGGTTATGCATTTTCACAAGACACAGCTTTAACAGCTTTAACACATGACGACAATGCCGAAGTTGCAGTTAACCACACACGCTTCCAAGAACTAAACGGTGAGGAATCAGAACGAAGCGACCAGCCGTTCTGGGTTTCAATTCACTTCAATTCCATCACCACTTTCAACTTCAAAGTTGGTCAAGACACCGAAGGTGGAGCCTGGTTCAGCCTTGATTTCTCGAAAGCTGCATTTGATAATCCAGATAACCATGGTGACACAGGAACACCTGCAGTCGTTTCTAAACTAACCAAAACAGTTTTCTTCACCGGTGACAGCGCCTACTTGCAACCTAAGTGGTTCAAGAGCTTGGACAAATTGATTGCTAAAGTTCCAACTTGCGCAACTAATGTAACCGCAAAAATTTACTCTGGTGTTAAGAAAGCAAAGTCAGAAGTAAAAGGTAACGATTTGGCGCAACGTCGTGCAGCAATTCTGAAAAAGTTCCTGAACAAGCGTGGCTTGGCAACAACCATCACTCTCGTTCCAAACGGCAAAGGTACAAAAGCGCTAAACAAGAAGCGCTATGCAAAAGTTGTAATCAAATACACCAGTTGCAACTAACCTAAATAGAATAAGAAATGGCGCAGAGGAAACTCTGCGCCATTTCTTATTTATTAAATCTATTTTTGTTTGTTTTCTGAAATCTTGCTTACTGTGAAAATAATCAGTCCGGCTAATCCCATAATAAATCCGAGCGGAATTGTGAAAAACATTAACCATGGAGCTGCGGCGGCGGCACAGTTTCCTTCATTAGCTGGTTGCGGACATCCGATTGATCCAATCATTCCAAAGAAAAGTGGCAATACCGCGATTACTGGTCCAACCCATCCAATCCAACAACCAATTTGTGAAGTCTTTACTGGCTCTTTCGGTGCTTTGCTAATTGGTGGTTGTTCTGACACTAGGCCTCCTCGCGAATGCAGGTAAGCCTAGTGGTGGTCTTTCCTAATGATGTCAATCATTTTCAAGTTAATTGCAATAAATCGAAAAGCTTGCTTGAAAATGTTCTTGCGTGCTTTAAGTTCAGAGCTTGTAGGTAGGAATGGAGCTTTTGGGACTTTAGGTTCGCTTGTCATTTTTTCTCCTATTCTGGAATCAAGAACCAGCCAAGGCGAGCCTTAGCTTTGTATATGAATAAGTAATGAAGAACTGCTTTCATCCAGTGACCAGCCAACCCAATTTCGCCGTAAGTATCTTTGAGACTGCGCCCAGTTTCAGGAAATACTTTCTTATCTGGAACTACTGGATACATTGTCATTGTGGCAGCGGTTCCTTTGGTTAAACCAGTTCCAGCAGATGCAATGCAGGCGGCACCCATTTTCGCCAATGAAGCTGTATGAGCTGGTGTAACTGATCCGTGCTTAATTCGATCAGAAATCGTTAGAGCAACTGTCTTGCCCATAATTCCAGATGGCATACCGGTACGGGGTGGCGCTGGAGTAATAATTGTTCCGTTTGGACTCTTTCTTGGAACTGAAATTTGATGAGGTGGAGCAAAAGCAATACCAACACTAAAAACATTCTCGAAAGCAATCGACTGGTAGGTTTTTGGCCAATCTTCCGCACTCCACTCTTCATATGGTTTTGCGTTGTAATCAGCATCGACTTTCATAAATCCACTAGGTGCAAAAACTTTTTCTGTTATGTCCGCGCCGGATTTATCAAACGCTCTTAAGTCTGCACCTCTAAACGGTGGAAGTAACATTGCAAAGTCATAATTCAAACTGGATTTATTTCCATCGAGTTGTTCATAATAAATTACACCTGGCTCGATTTTCTCAACGTGTGCTTGCAACACTGCTTTAACTTGGCGCTCTTCGAATAAGGATTCACACCAGTCTTGGCTGGTAACTTTCCTCCCACCCATATCGAATGTCATTCCTCCCACACCAAAATCGCCTAATTCGTTTTCGTTTGTGAAATAAATCAAATTTGCTTTGTCTCGAACACCTGCTTGACGCAGTTCATGTTCAACATTGAAAACATACTCGAATGCAGCACCTTCACAGGTGCACGTTCCATGGCCAACGCCAACAACCAAAGTTTGAGGCTGACCTAGTCGCATTTTGTCTATCACATCTTTCAAATGCGACGCGGCTTCAATCGCATGACCAGATGTGCAAACAGAAACCGTATGACCATCTGGGCCGAGCCCAGGTGTTGCAGCGAAGTTCAGCTTTGGACCGGTTGCGTTAATCAAGTAGTCGTATTCGAGTTCTACAAGTTCGCCATTTCCGTTTTCGGACGTGCGTTTTACCGTGACAAAACCTTTTGAATGTGAAGAATTTCCTTCTGGATGAATCTCGGTGGCCAAAGCCTGCACAAATTCAATGCCTTTGCGTTTGTAGACCGGTGCGAGTGGAAAAGTTACTTGACTGTCTGTCATTTTGCCGACGCCAACCCATATATTTGATGGAATCCAATTCCATTTTGAGTTTGGCGAAACAACAGTCACCGTATGTTCTTTGCCCAACATTCGGCGCAGATGAAGAGCCGCTGTGTGGCCGGAAACTCCAGCGCCAAGAATGACAACTCTCGACATTTACTTTTCTCCAGATTCTTCATTAGCGATGTCTCGCATTACTTCTTCCATATCAACATCGCGGATCGCCTGAACGAGTTGTGCGAATGCTTCAGCTGGAAGAGCACCTGATTCGCGAAACAAGAGCACCCCATCACGGAAAGCCATAAGTGTCGGGATAGATGCAATCCCTGCGGCGGCCGCAATCCCCTGCTCTGCTTCTGTATCTACTTTCCCGAAAACAATGTCAGGATTTGATTCGGAAGCTGCTTCAAAAACAGGACCAAACATTCTGCATGGTCCGCACCATTCAGCCCAAAAATCCACGAAGACAATTCCCTTTTGTAAAACTGTTTCTTCAAATACTGTTTCAGTTAAATTGATGGTGCTCAAACCTTGCTCCTTTGACCTTGCCTCAATTTTCAGGCTACAGATAATAGGATACCCCTAGGGGTATAAAAAGCCTAGAGTTTCGAGGAGAGTCATGTGTAGCAAGGTTCGTTGCCGAAAGTGTGGAAAAGCAACTTGGTCGGGTTGTGGCCAACATGTGAATCAAGTGCTAGCAGGGATTCCAAAATCCGAACGTTGCCAAGGTCATCAGAACGATCCGAAGGAACCTAATTTTTTTGCGAAACTTTTCGGCAAGAAATAGCTAGTACTTGATTCACATTTAGCCTTTCGTTATTGAACTCGGTTAACAGTCAAGATAACTGAAGGTATGCCAGGAATAGCTGGATGTACTCCGTTGGCTGCAACCGGTGCTGCTGCAAGAAGTTGCATTGTTGCATCTTGCGAATGCCACATAAGTTGGACATTGTCACCTGCTTGAACAGTCACAAAGAAATTCCAAGCTGCTACCAATTTTTGGGTATTACCTTGAATAGTTAATGCCGTTGCTGAATAAGGGACGTCAAGATTGTTCTGCCGCATCCAAATGTAGATATCTGAACTGCTTCCGTTTGTCTTTGACAACTGCACAGAGAACGCAATGTTGTAAACACCATCAGCTGCAAAAGTAATTCGAGAATCATCGACAATAGCTACATCTTTGAAATCCCCAATTCCGCGATACAACATTGCAGTAGCTTTTGTGGTATCGGAATTTGTCTGGGTTACTTGATCCCAGAAATATCCGAATGCTCCAAATCCACTTTCGCCAGGAGCACCTGTGTCACCCTTTAAGCCTTGTTCGCCTTGAATACCTTGTTCACCCTGTATTCCAGGTTCACCTTGGATTCCTTGCAGACCTTGGACACCTTGTTCTCCCTGGATGCCTTGAACTCCTTGGATACCTTGAGCGCCGGTGTCACCCTTCTCGCCTTTAGGACCTTGAATGTGACCAACATTTAACCAAGCTGATGAATTGTTACTCCAAACATAAAGATCACCATTAATTAAATATCCGTCACCAACGGTTCCTGTTGGATTTGTTGAATTTAGTTCTTCGACAGAAGTAAACGAACCAAGAATTGTGATGCTCGTGCCATCTTTACCATCAACACCGTCTTTTCCATCAACACCGGTTGCACCAGTCGGACCAGCGATTCCTTGGATGCCCTGTGGACCTTGGAGTCCCTGCTCGCCTTGGATTCCTTGACTACCTTGTTGACCATCGACTCCAGGTTCACCATTTGTGCCGTTGATGCCAGCAATTCCAGGAATACCTTGGATTCCAGGTAAACCATCTGTGCCATTAACGCCATCTGTGCCGTTCACGCCGTCGATGCCATCAACACCATTGATTCCATTTTTGCCATCTACGCCATTAACACCTTGTGCACCTTGTGCACCAGTTGCGCCTTTAACTGTTTGTACACCAATTAAATCTTCAAGTTTTAGAAGTTGATCTGTTCCACAATCTTTTGTTTCATTCACGTACATAGAGTGAGTTTGAATTTTGTAACAGACAAACATTTTGTTGAAAGTTTGTTCAGCACCTGGAAAACGTGTAGATAACATTGATGCGCCGAGAAGTAGGAACAGAATGATTCCTACAACAATTGTGAATGTTTTTGAGCCACGGTGGCTCGGATTTTTGTTGCCTTGAGCGGCAGTGTTTAGTTGTCGTTCAAGGGGAATGCTCTTTGTCATGGTTTCCCCCTCTGACGTTCTTACTCTATGTGAGGGGGAACTGAATAAGTAGTGCCAAAAGCCTCTTATTTTTTAGGCGGCAACTTTTTCTTTCGTGCTGATTTTTTGGGCGCGAAGTTTGCTCAGGTACAGACTGCCAACAAGGGCAACGAAAGTTACCCAAACCATCACCTCAAGCGTGCTTGCTGTTCCGCGGAAAGAGATGAAACCTTTGAGGAGCGAACCGATTAAACCTTCAGGATCGATTGTGCTTGTGATGTCGAAGGCTGTGGTGGTTCCAAAACTAATAACACCTGCGTCCTGCAATTCGTGGACACCGTATGTGAGCACTCCAGCCGCAACAACAATCAGCATCGCACCAACAACTTGGAACACTTTGCCGATATTAAGTTTGATAACTCCTTTGAAGGTTCCATAACCAACTGCTACAGAAATTCCTAGACCTAGCAAAAGTCCAACCACTGATTGAGTTGTTGAACCACTCGCTTGGCTGCTTGGGAACATAAAGATTGCGGTTTCAAGACCTTCACGGATAACTGCAAAGAAAGCAACCATCGCGAGTGCGTAAGAGCTACCAGTTAATGCAGCGTCCATTTTTTCGTGCAAGTTATTTTTCAGATCCCGAGCGTGTGCCGCCATCCAGAAAGTCAGCCAAGTAATCAAGCCGGCTGCCAAGATGCTGGTTGTGCCAGCGAAGATTTCTTCTTGCACTGCTCCAAGTTCATTACTAGTTGTGTAAAGCAAAGCAGCCGTTGCAATTGAGATGACAACAGCAAACGCGGTGCCTAGCCAGACTCGAGGAATGTAGGAGCGGAGATCTCGCTTGACTAGGTATGCAATCAGGATTGCAACAATCAGTGCAGCCTCAAGACCTTCACGAAGGCCTACCAACAGACTTGAGATCACTTTTCACTCCTACGTATGGAACTTAGGGAAGCCTAACCTCAAAAATGGGGATAATGCAAATTAAAGCAACCAAAAGGTTGTGTAATTCCGCTCACAGGCGGTTTGGGCGGTCTAAGCCCGTTCTTCGGCGATTGAGTTGCCGCCATCCACAACGATGTTTTGTCCCGTTATGTAGCCATTCTGGGGATTTGCGAGCCAAAGAATCGCACTCGCCACCTCATCGGCGGTTCCGCTTCTTCCGAGTGGGACGGTGCTTCCCTGCCTCGCCTCATCTGAAGTTTGGCTGCCGGTGGCTATCCAACCTGGCGAGACCGCATTCACAGTGATTTCATGTCTGGCTTCATCTATGGCCAGCGATCTAGTCATTCCGATCAAGCCAGCTTTTGCTGCTGCGTATGCGGCATCGTTTTTCATCGCCATTACAGGTCCGGTCACACTGCTGATGTTGATAATTCTTCCCGCTGAAGATTTACGAATCAGCGGTAAACAATGTTTGGACACCAGAAATGCTGTGTCGAGATTGCGACTCAAAGATTTTTGCCAATTCTCAAGCGAGATGTCGAAAACACTATTTGCTTCGCCAGTTTCTTGCATTGGTTTTTCAACACTGGTCATACCTGCATTGTTTACAAGTACATCTAGTTGACCGAATTCACTTTGGATACTGCTAACTAGTTTGATTACATCCGCTTCGACAAATAAATCTGCAGCGAAACCTTTTACCCCAAGTTCAATTGCACGTTCAAGAATTCGGCTTGAAGCGCCAGTAATCACAACTTGGTAATTTTGAGATTTGAATTGCTGCGCAGCTGCGAATCCAATTCCCGTTTCAGATCCTGCACCAGTAATCAATACAACACGAGTTTGATTCATAGCCACCACCTTTTGAAGTAGGACTATTATTCGCCACAAATCACGGGAGTCCACAAGGACTGAGAGGGTGTCAGAAAATCTGAACACCGACCGTCAAACCAGTCGGGTAATGCCGACATGGAAGAAGGAAAATGTTTTCATTAATCTCTTTACTCAGCCTAGAAATTCCAGCGTTCTTTATGAGCGATCTAATAGAAATCCTTGGTTACAAACTTTCTTGGCTTGAGTTCCTCGGAGTCGCCACCTCAGTTGTCGGTGTTGCCCTAGGAGTAACTGGCAAACAAATAACCTGGCCTTGGTGGGCATCTAGCAGCGTGCTCTATTTGATTCTTTTCTACCAATGGGGATTACTCGCAAGCGCTCTACTTCAAATTGTTTTCATCGTCGCAGGCGTAATGGGATGGCTTGAATGGGGGCCCAAAGGTGCGATACCCGCCAAACTGACTTCGCGCGAAAAACTTCTGTGGCTCGGTGCGCTGCTCGCGCTCTGGGCGATCTTCATTCCTACCTTTGGCCTAGCCCAAGAATCACAGTTCTACTTTGGCAACTGGACGCTTGTCGTTAGTGACACTTTCCTTCTTGCCGGAAGTGTGATTGCACAGCTATTGATGGTTTACGAAAAATTCGAAGCGTGGATTTTGTGGTTCATTGTTGATGCTGTCGCTACATTGGAATATTTGAATCTTCAGTACTACTTCACCGCCGCTTTGTATGCAGTATTCGTGGTAATCGCAGCAGTTGGATGGAAAACATGGTTGAAACGCGCGAATATGCAGATATAGAAAATCGCATAGCGTCACTTCTTGATTCGCAATCAAGGGTTGTAGTTTGCATAGATGGACCAGCAGGTTCGGGCAAAACCACTCTTGCGAATCGTCTATCTGCACGCTTTCAAAATTCCAATCTTGTGCACGCCGATGATCTTTACGCTGGATGGGATACACCAATATCTGCGGAGTTCGCAGCACGAGTAATTAGGCAGATAGTTAATCCACATTTAAGCGGTGAACAATCAAACTATTCGGTTTACAACTGGTCTGAAAAGAGTTTCAACGAACGTAAATTTCTCACTCCAAAACCTTTGTTAATACTTGAGGGTGTTGGAGTAGGAATGGGATCGATTCGCAAATTCTCAGATCTACTTACTTTCATTGACATCGATCAAACGACAGGCTTGCACAGAGTCTTAGCCAGAGATGGCATCTCAATCAGTAGCGAAATGGTTAACTGGCAAGAAATGGAACAAATCCATTTTGAAGCAGACAAAACAAAGAAAGCCGCCGATTTTGTGATCGACGGCTCGCTTTAAGTTTTTTACTGAGTTAGTTCAAACAAAAGTTCTTCGTATTCATCAGCAGAACGTTGCGCCTTTGCGCCAAGAATCGCTTGAACTGGCAAACCATTTCCGTTTGATTCAGCAATCGCTGATGAGTGGTTGATGAATGAAGAAAGTACCAAGTTTGGAAATAGCTTCTTAATTTCCTTAATACGGAATACTGATTCTTCGGTTGCGTCAACTTTGTTAATTGCAACGAAAACTCTGCGGCCCCAGCCGCGACGACCTTTCTTAGTTGCAAGAGAAAACTCGACGGCATCGCTTGCGCTACGAAGTGAGAATAAAGAAGGCTCAGCAACCACAACTACGTGGGTTGCCAAAGCGATTGCTTCAGCCGTTAGCGCACCAAGGTTTGCTGGTGCATCAATCAAAACTAAGTCGTAGCCTGAAATGTCACCGAGGTTCGCAGCTAAAGCAGAATCGTGCTGCTTTGGAACAACGTTTCCATCAACCTGAAGCAATGCCCGGTTTGCAGGAACAATGAAAACTTGCTTCTTCCATTCTTTCCAAGTTGCCGGAACGGCCAAGTTTGCAAGAGGTGTGCCAAAGAAAGCTTCTAGAGATGTAGAAACTTTTTCTTGATCAAGAGCACAAACAGAAAGTGAACCCTGTGGATCTAGGTCAACCAACAAAACTTTTTTACCTTGGGTAGCTGCTGCTCCTGCGAGACCTAGCAAAGTGGTGGTCTTACCAACACCGCCTTTTCCAGAAAGTACTGCGACTGTATGGCTTGCGCGCTTGTTGATAATTGGAGTTTCTGGTTCGGTAACTTCAAACTGAGAAATCACTGTAGCAGTGATTTCTTCTAGTTCTTCTTCAGCCGCGATTTCATACTTTTTTTCTTCTGGAGCGACTGCGTCTGCTTTGCGACCGAATAAAGATCCCCAGAAATTTCCTTCACCAGATCCACCTGCAACAGCTGGAATTACAGAAACAACTGCACCAGCAGCGACCACTGTCTCAAGTCCATCAAGGAATCGAACATCGTCATCACCGATATAAACGTTTACGAAACGGCGAAGTGCGCCAGTTTCTTCAACAATGCGAGCTGAGATTCCAGGAGCTTTTGTTTCGAGAGCCTCAAACACATCCTTTAGAGTGCCGGTTCCTGCTGGATCAACTTCAACGCTTGATGCGCCATCTGTGTATGGACGCAAAATAGTTGGAATACGAACAGTTACGCTCATTATTTTCTCCTTGCAATTTCATCTAATGCAGATACGGCTGACTCTAACGCAGGCTTAACAACCGCTGACGGGCCGACTACATCCGCAACCGCATCAAGAGTTTTTAGGCCATCACCGGTGTTAATCAGCACGGTTTCTTTCGAAGGATCAAGTTTTCCAGTAGCTAGAAGTTTGCGCAGAACTGCAACCGTTACGCCTCCAGCTGTTTCAGCAAAAATGCCTTCGGTCTCAGCTAATAGTCGAATACCTTCAACAACTTCAGCATCTGAAACGTCATCGATAGCGCCGTGTGTGCGACGTGCAGCATCAAGCGCGTAAGGACCGTCTGCCGGATTGCCGATTGCCAATGATTTTGCAATTGTGTTTGGTTTTACTGGTCGAACTACTTCGTGACCTTGACGGAAAGCTTCCGCAACAGGATTACATCCTGTTGCTTGCGCACCAAATACTGCGTATTCACTTTCTTCAACTAGTCCGAGGCTGATTAGCTCTTTCCACGCTTTATCTACTTTGGTTAACAAAGAACCTGAAGCGACAG
>JBDKLK010000021.1:0-13880 GCA_039795655.1 Actinomycetota bacterium | reverse complement strand
TTTGTTGGGAATTGCATCAGGGACTCAACAGAACTCTTAGTGAATTGCCACATGTAATTTGGTACGTCCGTTACAGGTTGAGACTGCCACTCAAATTCAGGTGCAACACCAAAAAAAGGTCGAACTGCGAATTCGCCAGTTAACTTTCCATTTTGGTCATACTTCTCGTAACGAAGTCCAGCCAATTTAGTCTGGAAACTCAGAACTTTTCCGTCTCGCAAAATCTGGAATGAAACAGTGTCACCAACTTCATAAGCTTGCAGCGCCTTTGAGAAATCAAACCACTCATCAATTTGCTTTGTTCCGATTTGCAAGAACTCATCGCCGACATGCAAATCAATCTGACTAGATGGAGTTGATTGCGATTCCAAACATTTTCCCTTTGTGAGGGTTCCATTTGGATTCGCTTCTGTTGGTACGCATTGAATAACTTCACCAACTTTTGTCGTTGGGGTTTGGAAACCAATAATCGATAAAACAAACGTGAACATGATAGTTGCCAATATGAAATTCATAAACGGTCCACCCGACATAATCACAAGTCGTTTTGGAACACTTAATTTGTAGAAAACACGATCTTGGTCTGTGGTCGAAATTTCTTTTGCAGCCTCTTCACGTGCTTGGGTGATTGCACTAGAGAAAAACCCTGAATCCGCTTTGCCATCATTGCGAATAGTTAGGTACATACCAATCATTCGGATAAATCCACCGATAGGTAGTGCCCGCAAACGAAAACTTGTTTCCCCAAAATTTTTAGCAAAAAATGTTGGACCAAATCCGATGGCGAATTCGGTAACTTTGACCCCAAACTTTTTGGCTGGAATAAAGTGGCCGAACTCATGTAATCCGATAGAAAACCCGACTAAACCTAAAAAGACCAATATGCCAAGTATTTCGAGCACGGATTACCTTTCGTTTCAATAGTGTCAAGACTAGCGAAGTTAACTGCAGACAGCATTTCGCCAATAACTAACGATGTCACTTGAAGTTTGCAGGCGCAGGTCTACCCTTAACCCATGACTTCAAATACAACTGGCGGGCCTGCCCTTTCCCAAAAAAGAAATATCGTCACTGAAATTCCTGGACCTAAATCCAAAGAATTAATCGACCGCAGAAACGCGGCTGTATCAGCTGGCGTAAGTTCCGTTTTGCCTATATATGTCCAGGCTGCAGGCGACGGTGTAATCCTTGACGTCGATGGAAACACTTTCATCGACATGGGTGCTGGCATTGCAGTGGTCAACGTCGGAAACAGTGCACCGCATGTGGTTAAAGAAGTTCAAGATCAAGTTTCTGCATTTACTCACACCTGTTTCATGGTTGCGCCTTATGAAGGTTACGTGGAAATTTGTGAAGAACTGAACAATCTGACTCCCGGAAAGTTCGCAAAGAAATCAGCCTTGTTTAACAGCGGAGCTGAAGCAGTGGAGAACGCTGTCAAAATTGCTCGTGCATACACAAAGCGAGATGCAATTGTGGTTTTCGAACACGCCTATCACGGTCGCACCAACATGACTATGGCGATGACTGCAAAATCTATGCCATACAAGAATGGTTTTGGACCGTTTGCGGGCGAGGTTTACCGAGTACCGGTCGCCTACCCGTTCCGAGATTCACGCAGTGGTAGCGACGTTGCAAAAGAAGTCATAACCAAAATCGAAAAAGAAGTTGGCGCATCAAACGTTGCGGCAATTGTGATAGAACCAATCCAAGGTGAAGGCGGCTTTATTGCCCCTACTCCAGGCTTCTTGCCTGCGATTGTTGAATACGCAAAATCGGCTGGGATCGTATTTGTTGCAGACGAAATTCAAACTGGTTTTTGTCGGACAGGACAATGGTTCGCATCCGAGCACGAAAATATTGAGCCTGACCTAATCACTACCGCAAAAGGCATCGCTGGTGGTTTGCCACTTGCAGGCGTAACTGGCAGAGCCGAAATCATGGATGCGGTTCACCCAAGTGGTCTTGGCGGAACTTATGGCGGTAATCCTGTTGCTTGCGCCGCTGCTGTTGGTTCCATTCGAACCATGAAGGAAATGAATCTAAATGGTCGTGCCAAAGAAATCGAAAAACTTATGATTGATCGATTGACCGAAATGCAATCAAAATTCAATGTGATTGGTGACATTCGTGGACGCGGTGCAATGATTGCAATTGAAATGGTTAAGCCAGACTCAATGGATCCAAATGCAGAAATCACTGGAGCGGTAGCAAAGGGTTGCCACGCAGAAGGTGTTTTGGTTTTGACAGCTGGAACCTATGGAAACGTTATTCGGTTCTTGCCACCATTGACTATGAGCGATGAACTAATACTTGAAGCTCTTGATGTTGTCGAAGCGCAGTTCGCAAAGAACAGCTGAGAATTAACGCTCGTCTAGTAATGGAAGACTTGGATTCCAAGTCTTTCCACTTGTTAAATCCTTTGTGCGACGAGAAATCGCAGAAATAGCTTCAAGCACAATTCGGTTCGCCAACATTACGGTGATGTCCGCATGGTCATAGCTTGGTGCAACTTCAACCACATCAACACCAACAATTGGCACTTCGTAACAAATCTTTCGAACCGCATCTAAGACCTCGCGAGAGGTTAAGCCGCCTGGTTCAGGAGTTCCAGTGCCAGGTGCGTGGCCTGGGTCAACCACATCAACATCTACCGATAAGAAGATTGCATCGCAATCATCCATTGCATGTTTGATTGCTTCGTCGAGGCAAACTTCAAAACCACGCGCAGAAATTTCAGTCATTTCATAGCTACGCATTTTTTGGTCGCTCATCCACTTCAAAGTTTCTGGCTCTGGCCAGTAGCCACGCAGACCGATTTGGATAAAGCGGTCACCACGGCAAGCGCCTGATTCGATTAGTTGGCGCATTGGATGTCCATGGCCAATTAATGAACCGAAAGTGATATCGCCAGTGTCAGCGTGAGCATCAAAATGAATAACACCAACTTTGCCCCAACCGCGAGCCTTTGCAACTCCGGTTACATCTGGCCAAGTAATGGTGTGATCCCCACCTAGAACAATTGGGATGGCGTTCGCCTTTGAGATTTTCTCAATTACTTTTTCTAGTGCCTCACATGCAACTTTTGCATCACCTGAAAACATTTCAACATCGCCCATATCGACAACATTTAGCTCTTTAAGCCCATCAGTTCGAAGAGCAAGTGATGGACGTGAACCGTCGTGTGGCAGATAGTCGGTTCCACGGATTGCGCTTGGTCCGAGACGGGCACCTGCTCGAAAACTTGTACCGCCATCAAAAGGTGCACCGACAATCACGATGTCAGCGTCAGCCAATGCCTTTGCATCGTCAACATCAATTGCAGGGATTCCAAGGAAAGTAATGTCCGGTCCGAACTGAGCACCATATCTAGCCATGTATTAAATCTAACGCTTTTGGCGAGCGCGACCGACAGCTTGGGCAATTAAAACCATTGCAAGCGATCCGACGAACATAATTGTTCCAATTACATTGACTTGAGCTGGTATACCACGTTGGGCAGCTCCCCACACGTACATAGGGAACGTCACCGTAGTTCCGCTATTGAAACTTGTGATGATGTAGTCATCGAAAGAAAGTGAGAAAGAAAGTAATGCGGCAGCCGCAATACCAGGGGCAACTAGTGGCAGGGTTACATAACGGAAAGTTGCCTTTTCATCCGCATACAAATCTTGCGCCGCTTCTTCGAGTCTCGGATCCATTCCTTGCAAACGAGCTTTGACTGTGACCACTACGAAGGAAATACAGAACATCGTGTGAGCAATAAAGATGGTCACTGGGCCAAGAGGTAAGCCAATAGTTAGGAACAATGCGAGCAACGATGCGCCCATAACTACTTCTGGGGTTGCCATTGGCAAGAAAATCAAGAGGTTAGTTGATGAGCGCCCATGGAAACGATGGCGCACCAATGCGAACGAAATTAGAGTTCCAAGAACGGTAGCGAGAATTGTTGAGGCTAATCCGATTTGAAGTGAAGTTTCAAGCGAGACGCAGATGTTTTGGTCGCGGCAAATGTTTGTCCACGCATCAGTAGAGAACTGATTCCAGGTGCTGTTCTGCCGTCCTTCTGGTTTATTGAAGGAAAAGATTGCAACCACAACGATTGGAGCAAAGAGATAAATCAATGCAGCAATTCCATAAAACACAATTAAGTGATCGCGTACCCAGAAGTTTGCGCGGTGAGCCAAACTTGGACGAGTTACTGTCTTTGTCACAACAACTCCTCAGTTCCAGCCTTGCGAACATATCCCATAACCAATATCAAAATAATGGCAAGCAAAATAAATGAAAGTGAAGCTGCAGTTGGGTAATCACGCATTTGGACAAATCGAGTTTGGATTGTGTAACCAATCATTTTGTCGTTCGGGCCACCAAGTAATTGAGCATTGATGTAATCGCCCGCTGCTGGAATGAAAGTAAGAAGTGTTCCCGCTACTACACCAGGCATTGAGAGCGGAACTGTTACTTTTCTAAAACCTGTGAATGGCTTTGCATATAAATCATTCGCTGCTTCTATCAATCGTGGATCGATGCGATCTAGGGAAGAGTAAAGAGGCAAAGTCATAAATGGCAAAAAGTTGTAAGTGATACCTGCAACTACCGCAATGGGAGTGGCAAGAATTCGGTTTTCAGGCAAGATTCCAAATCCGGCAATCAACTGATTAATGAAACCGTCGTCAGCCAGGATAGTTTGCCAAGCAAATGTGCGAATAAGGAAAGAAGCAAAGAAAGGTGCGACCACCAAAACCAACAGGAAGTTCTTCCATTTACCGCTTTTGAACGCGATGAAGTACGCGAGCGGATATGCAATTAGCAAAGCTAGAACAGTTGCAATACCAGCATACTTAAATGAAATTAAGTATTTGTCTGAATACTCAGTTATGGCATTCGTGTAGTTTGCAATTTGTATTGCTGGAGCAAACTCATCAATGCCAACTCGTTGCATTAAAGAAGTTGAAACCAAAGAAAAAAGTGGAATGATGAAGAAAACTCCGAGCCATGCCATGCCTGGTAGCAAAAGTAAATACGGAGTGATCTTTCGACCACGTCTAGTTGGCGTTGTGGTTGCGCCGCTAGATTTCTGAGAAAGAATGGCAACCATTTTTATTCGCCGTCTGACTCTAGATCTGGATCTATTTGTTCAATACCTGCTTCAAGATCCTCGCCGCCATCAAGTCCAAAAGTGTTGTCGATTTCAAAAGCAATCTTTACATTCTCTCCGACAACAACACGCTTTTCGACATCAAGATTTTGTTCGAAGCAGCTGATGGTTCTACCCCACTCGGATTCAACCGTGTATTGAATAGAAACTCCAGTAAATGCAACGTCAATGACTGTTCCGCGAACAGAGTTTTCAACTTCCTGTCCAGAACTTGCAACCACCCACATTTTTTCTGGGCGAACACCAACCACAACTTTTCCAGTGTGATCGGTTGCGCGATTCTTTGGAACTCTCACTTGACCACCAGGGACATCTACAACGAGATTGTCGCCTTCGGATCCACTTACTCGACCCTCAACGAGGTTACTTTGACCGAGGAAGTTTGCGACGAATGCAGTTTGCGGTAATTCGTACATCGACTCCGGTGCACCCATCTGTTCGATAACACCTTGGTTCATAACCGCAATCGTGTCTGCCATAGTCATGGCTTCTTCTTGGTCGTGGGTTACGTGAACGAAGGTTGTACCAACTTCAGATTGAATTCGCTTTAGTTCTATTTGCATCTGGCGGCGAAGTTTCAGGTCCAATGCGCCAAGTGGTTCATCTAATAACAAAACGTCTGGATTATTAACTAGCGCTCTAGCAACAGCTACACGCTGCTGTTGCCCACCAGAAAGTTGTCCTGGCTTACGTCCTGCAAGGTGAGAAAGTTCAATCAATTCCAAAACAGAATTGACTCGCTCATCAACAGCTTTTCCCTTGACACCTTTGCGGCGGAGTCCGAAGGCAACGTTTTCAAAAATATCTAAATGTGGGAATAGTGCATATGATTGAAAAACTGTGTTGATATTTCGCTTGTATGGTCGAAGTGTGGTGATGTCTTTATCACCAAGCTTGATCTGTCCTTCAGTCGGCTGATCTAGCCCTGCAACCATTCGAAGTGTTGTGGTCTTGCCGCAACCTGAAGGCCCAAGCAAAGCAAAGAATGAGCCGGCCGGAATAGTCAACGATAGGTTATCGACGGCGGTGAATGCGCCAAAAGATTTCGTTAAATTTACAAGATGTAGATCTTCTACTTTTGAGCGTTCAATAGCTTCCGCCACCGATTTACCTTTCGTTACTTTTTAAGACTATGCACCTGAAAGAGTGCTGAATTGATCACTGAATGATGCATGCTGTTCGTCAGACAATGGCATGAATGTCTTGACGCGAGAAAGAGTTTCTGCTGTTGGGAAGATTGCTTCGTTTTCAACCATTGAAGGATCAATCTTCTCCATAGCTGCTTGTGCACCAACCACCGGAGTGATGTAGTTAACGTAAGCAGCAATTCGAGCAGCGTTTTCAGGGTCGTAGTAGAAGTTCATCCACTTTTCGGCATTCTTTTTGTGGGTTGCACCGATAGGAATAATCATGTTGTCAGTCCACAAAGTTCCGCCAGCCTCTGGAACTGCGAATCCGTATTTTTCAGTGTTGTTCAACAAGTCGCCTGACCAAGCGATCGCTGCGACTACGTCACCGCGAGCCATGGCTGGTTTGTAATCGTTGCCCATAACCGCACGAATTTGACCTTTGTCGATTTGCTCTTGAAGTAATGCAATTGCATTTTCAAAATCAGAATCTGTGAAGTTGCTTGCGTCTACACCCATAGCCTGGAGAGTGATACCCATTGTGTCTCGCCATTCACTCAACAGAGTAACGCGACCTTTTAGCTTTGGATCCCAAAGTTCTTCGAGTGAAGTCAGTTCGGTTTTACCTGTCAATTCTTTTAGTTTGGCACGGTTCCAACCGATACCACCGAAACCACTTTGCCAAGGCAAGCTGTATTCACGGCTTGGGTCGAATCCAACACCTTTCCAGGCATCACCAATATTTGATGCGTTTGGAACATTTTCTGCGGTGATTTTTTGAGCATATCCCTTGCGAATCCAGTAAGCCGCCATCCAGTCGGTTGGGGTTACAAGGTCGCGACCTGTTCCCTGTCCAGCTTCAAGTTGAGTGCGAACCTTTGCTAGGAATTCATCATTGTCGTTGTAGTCCTCGTTGTATTCAACAGTTACGCCAGTTTCTGTTTGGAATTTTTCGAGGGTTGGGTAATTTCCGTTGTCATCAATGTCGATGTAATCGATCCATGTTGACCAGTTCAAAACTTTTTCTTTGTCTGATAAATCTTTAACTTTAGTTGGGCTTGGAGTTGAGCTTCCAACACCACATGCGGTTGCGAATGCTGCTGCGCCACCAATGGCACCAACTTGCAAAACACGTCGACGTGACATCGCATTTAAGAATGCGCGTGATTCAGGGTCTAATGGTTTATTTGTCATTTTCTTATCCTTACGCGAGAGATGCCATTACGTGTTTGATTCGAGTGTAATCCTCAAAGCCATACATTGAGAGATCTTTTCCATATCCAGAGTGCTTGAAACCACCATGAGGCATTTCGGCAACAATCGGAATATGAGTATTAATCCACACAGCACCGAAGTCTAGATATTTTGACATTCGCATTGCTCGCGCGAAGTCGCGTGTCCAAACACTTGATGCCAAACCGTAGTCCACGCCATTAGCCCATTCGATGGCTTGTTCTTCAGTTGAGAATCTTTGGATAGTCATAACCGGTCCGAAAATCTCTTGCTGAATCATTTCGTCGTCTTGCTTTAGGTTAGCAACGACAGTTGGTTCGATGTAGAAACCTTTGCTATCTTGGCGAGCTCCACCAGCAACAATTTCGGCGTGCTTTGGAGTGCGCTCTAGGAATCCAAGTACGCGAGCTAATTGGTTGCTGTTGTTTACAGGTGGCACGAAACCGTCTCCAGCGATACCACCTGTGATTGTGGTGGCAGTGTTCTTGGCTTGTTCGGCAAGAGCTGCAACGAATTTGTCATACACCTTGTCTGCAACCAGAACTCGAGTTGCAGCAGTGCAGTCCTGACCAGCATTGAAGAATCCAGCAACTGCTAACCATTCTGCTGCCGCTTCAATATCTGCATCTTCGAAAACTACAACCGGTGCTTTGCCACCAAGTTCAAGGTGAACTCGCTTCAAATTCTTAGCGGCAGAACCAGCCACTTCCATTCCAGCTCGTACCGAACCAGTGATTGCAACCATTTGTGGGGTCTTATGTTCAACCACCATACGGCCGGTATCGCGATCTCCAGAAACGACATTGAAAACACCTTTAGGAAGAATTTCGCCCATCAATTGCGCCATGCGAATTGTTGAAACAGGAGTTGTGTCCGAAGGTTTTAAAACTACTGTGTTACCAGCAGCGATTGCTGGAGCAAATTTCCAAACAGCCATCATCATTGGATAGTTCCAAGGCGTAACTTGACCAATGACACCGATTGGTTCGCGACGGATGAATGAAGTGAAACCAGCCATATATTCGCCAGCGCTCTTACCTTCAAGTATGCGAGCCGCTCCTGCGAAGAATCGAATCTGATCGATCATCGGTGGAACTTCTTCAGAATTTGTTACTGCTATTGGCTTACCTGTGTTTTCGCATTCAAGCGCAACAATTTCATCTGCGTGCTTTGTAAAAATATCTGCAATATCTAGTAAAGCTTTTTGTCTTGTAGCAGGAGTGGCATCGCGCCAAGCTGGGAATGCTTCCTTTGCGGCTTGGTATGCGTCATCAACATCTTTCTGAGTTGAGACTGGAGATGCAGCAAAAACTTCACCGGTAGTCGGGTTGATTAGGTCGGTGGTTTGCCCGCTTGAAGATGGACGAGATTCTCCGTTGATGAAGTTCTCTAATGTGCGCACGGCAGTGCCCTCACTTTTCTACAAAATCAGTAAACAGCGAGGCTCAAGGTAGTTGAGAGTGAGCCGTTTTGGCTACCTTATTTGCAAAGATTTTGCTCTTGAGCCGAGAGATTTACGCCGCTGTTACAAAAGTCCGAAAATATGTGAGCCAACCCACAGGTTTTTCTACTTTTCGACTGCCGCTAACTGCCCGCAAGCCCCATCAATTTCGCGACCGCGGGTGTCTCGGACTGTGACGGTGACTCCGTGAGATTCAAGTCTGCGAACGAACTCCCGTTCATCCCGCGGATCTGAAGCTGTCCAGATTGAGCCTGGGGTTGGATTTAGCGGAATTAAGTTGACGTGCACTAAATGGCCGGCAAGAAGTTCTCCAAGTAAATCTGCTCGCCAAGCTTGATCATTAATGTCCTTGATCAATGCATATTCAATAGACACGCGGCGACCAGTTGCATCCGCATATGTCCAGGCGGCATCTAGAACATCTTTAACTTTGTGACGTGTATTGATTGGAACTAACGTGTCACGAAGTTCATCGTCTGGAGCGTGAAGGGAAACAGCAAGGCGAAGCGGTAAACCTTCTTCGGCTAGTTGCAAAATCTTTGGCACCAATCCCACTGTGGAAACTGTGATACTTCTTGCAGAGATACCAAGTCCTTCTGGGTTCGGCATAGTTAATCTGCGAACTGCTCCCATAGTGCGTTCGTAGTTAGCAAGGGGTTCACCCATTCCCATAAAAACAACATTAGAAATTCTGCCAACTCCGCCAGCAACTTCCCCGCGATTGACCGCGCGAGCTCCAGCCAATACTTGTTCAACAATTTCGGCAGTTGAAAGGTTACGAGTCAATCCACCTTGGCCAGTTGCGCAGAATGGACAGTTCATTCCACAGCCTGCTTGCGAAGAAATACACATTGTGATGCGTTCTGGATAACGCATTAGAACGCTCTCCACCAAAGAACCATCGTGCAGTCGCCAGACTGTTTTCACTGTGGTGCCGTTGTCGCAATCTAGAGTGCGAACGGGAGTTAACAAATGTGGCAAGAACTTTGATTCAATATCTTTTGCTAATTCGTTGGGAATGTCTGTCCACTCATTTACGTCATCAGAAAGATGACCAAACCAGTGACGAGAAACTTGGTCGGCACGGAAAGCTGCAATCCCAGCTTCCGCAAAAGCTGCTTTGCGCTCTGCCAATGAATAATCAACCAAATGTTTAGGTGGTAAACCTTTTTTAGGAGCTGTGAGAATTAATTCTCCAGGAAGTGGTTTCATCTCATAATCCAAAAACTAGAGTAATCATTACCCAGCCTACAAATGCGTTGATCAGGTGCGCATCAACTCTGTCTAGAACTCCGCCATGACCAGGGATTGCATCACTTGAGTCCTTTATTTGTAAGTCACGTTTGATTGCGCTTTCAATCAAGTCACCTGCGGTTGCTGTGAAGGTCAGAACCAGCGCCATTGCAAAACCTTCTAAGAATGAAATGTCTAGCAAGTAGGTTGGGACGACATAAACACCGATCAAAAGCTGCAACAGAAGCCCGCCAGCAAAACCTTCCCAGGTTTTTCGTGGGCTAATGACTGGTGCCATTTTGTGTTTGCCAAATCGAACGCCAGCAAAGAATCCACCAGTGTCGTTTGCAATCGTTAACAACATAACTGCAAAAACTCTTTGGAATCCATTTTCGTGATGCGCAAGATCAACTGAGAAAGAGAACATCGCAGCCACGTAAATAATGGCTACTGAAAATGCGCCGATGTCATTTGCGAAACCTTTTGGTCCCCACTTAAGCCGGAAAGTTGAAAGTGAAATCCAGATTCCCATTGCCAATATCAAAGATGCTCGTAAACCGCCGAAGTATGTAGTCACAACAATCACACCAACTGAAACCATGCCAATGTAGAACATGAAGCCATTTCGCAATCCGAAAATCTTGAAAACTTCGCGACTAGCAAAAGCAGCAAAAAGAGATGCAAGTAAAGCGTAAAAGACTGGGTTATAGACCAATGAAGCGATTAGTAGAAAAAACAAACCCAAACCAACGGTTGTGGCAACCTGAAGGTTTCTTCCTGCTTTTTCGTTTTCAGCCATATTTAAACTTCGAGTAGCTCTGCTTCTTTGTGCTTTAGAACATCATCGATTACTGCAACATGCTTATTTGTTACATCATCTAGGTGTTTTTCTGCGCGGCGAATATCGTCTTCACCGGCTTCGCCATCTTTTTGAAGCTTATCGAGACCGTCTTTTGCATGACGTCGAATATTGCGGATAGAAATCTTGGAATCTTCTGCTTTGCCTTTGGCTTGCTTAATGTATTCCTTGCGGCGCTCTTCAGTCAGTTGTGGCAGTGGCACGCGAATTACTTGACCATCAGTCGATGGGTTAACACCTAAATCTGAATCGCGAATCGCCTTTTCAATTTGAGCCACCACCCCTTTGTCGAATGGGCTAACAATGATCAAACGAGCTTCTGGCGATTGAAATGAAGCAAGTTGTTGTAGCGGAGTTGGAGTTCCGTAATACTCAACAACAATTTTGTTGAACATTGCAGGGTTTGCGCGTCCCGTGCGGATGCTGCTGAAATCTTCGCGAGCAACTTCAATTGCCTTGTCCATTTTTGCTTCGGCTTCTGCCAAAATTGCATCAATCATTATTTGCTCCTCACAAAAGTACCAATGCGATCACCATGGACCGCACGGGCGATGTTTCCATCAACTAGTAGGTTGAAAACTTGGATTGGCAGATTGTTATCGCGGCACAAGCTAATTGCAGTTGCGTCTGCTACCTGCAAGTTGCGGCTCAAAACTTCTGCGTGAGAAATCTCTTCAATCATTTTCGCGTCTGGGTTTTTCTTCGGATCAGAGTCGTAAACCCCATCGACACCTTTTGCCATCAACACAACTTGAGAACCAGTTTCAAGTGCTCGTTGAGCTGCGCATGTATCGGTTGAAAAGTATGGAGCGCCGAGTCCTGCACCAAAAACCACTACTCGACCTTTTTCTAAGTGACGAATTGCACGAAGTGGCACATAAGGTTCAGCGACCTGACCCATCGCGATTGCGGTTTGCACACGAGTTGGGCAACCTTCTTTTTCTAGGAAGTCTTGGAGCGCCAAGCAATTCATGACTGTTCCGAGCATTCCCATGTAGTCAGCGCGGGCTCGATCCATTCCGCGTTCAGAAAGCTGTGCTCCGCGGAAATAATTTCCGCCACCAATTACAACAGCTACTTGTGTTCCATCGCGAACGATGTCGGCAATTTGTTTGGCAATATTTTGAACAGTGTCTGGATCTACACCAAGTCCGCCACCGCCGGCAAAGGCTTCACCAGAAAGTTTCAATAGAACTCGAGACCATCCGCCTTGCGGAACGTCAGCCCATTTTTCGGTTGATCCCATGATTTCTCCTATCAAGTCCTAGTCTGCCACTCATACAACAATGGCGGTGACTATTGCCACCGCCATTGTCAGTAATTCATTTAGGAAGCCACTTCGAATCGTACGAAACGTGTGACAGTTGTGCCCGCATCGGCAAGCACCTGGCGGACGGTCTTCTTGTTGTCTTGAACTGAAGCCTGGTCAAGCAAAACTACGTCTTTGATGAATCCATTGACGCGGCCTTCAACAATCTTTGCGATTGCTGCATCTGGCTTGCCTTCTTCACGAGCAGTTGCTTCTGCAATTCGCTTTTCAGTTTCGATGACGTCTGCAGGAATATCTTCTGCTGAAACATACTGAGGACGCATTGCAGCAATTTGCATTGCAATAGCACGAGCAACATCAACGTTTCCGCTGTATTCAACTAGAACACCAACTTGTGGTGGCAAGTCTTCGCTTCGGCGGTGAAGGTAAACAGTTGCTTCACCATCGAAAACTGCAACTTGACCAAGTTCCAACTTTTCACCGATAACTGCTGAAAGACCTTCGATTTCTTCACCAACAGTGCGACCGTTTAGGGCAACTGCATTTGCTGAATCAACTGTTGTTGCTTTTGCAGAAGCAATCGCACCAACTACAGAAGCTGCTAGTTTTTGGAAATCTTCATTCTTTGCAACGAAGTCAGTTTCGCAATTCAATGCGATCAAAGCTGAACCAGTGTTTGCCACTAGACCATTTGTTGCGCTGCGTTCTGCGCCACGCTTTGCTGCTTTGGCAGCACCGCTAATGCGCAGAATTTCAACCGCTTTATCGAAATCGCCTTCAGCTTCTTCAAGTGCTTTCTTGCATTCCATCATGCCGGCAGCAGTGATGTCACGAAGTTTTTTTACGTCTTGGGCGCTAATCGCCATTTTTATTTCCTTCTTTTCTTATTCAGCAGCGGCAGGTTCGGTAGTTGCAGCAGGAGCTTCAACAACTGGTTTTTCAGCAGACTTACTTGAGCGAGCCTTCAAACCTTCAGTTGCAGCATCAGCAATTACGCGAGTTAGCAAATCAACAGCGCGGATTGCGTCGTCGTTGCCTGGGATTGGGTAATCAACAACATCTGGATCGCAGTTGGTGTCAAGAATCGCGATAACTGGGATACCCAATTTGCGAGCTTCTTTAACTGCAAGATGTTCTTTGTTGGTGTCTACAACCCAAATTGCGCTTGGAGTTTTAGCCATATCCCGGATACCGCCAAGCATGCGAGTTAGCTTGTCTTTTTCGCGACGGAGAATCAAAAGTTCTTTTTTGGTAAGACCAGTTGCTGCTGAATCTTCAAGATCGCGAGCTTCTAGTTCTTTCAAGCGAGTAACACGCTTTGCAACAGTTGAGAAGTTGGTCAACATGCCACCTAGCCAACGTTCGTTGACGTAAGGCATTCCAACGCTCTTTGCATGAGTTGCAACAGCTTCTTGTGCTTGCTTCTTTGTTCCTACAAACAAAATGGTTCCGCCATGTGCGACAGTTTCACGAACGAATTCGTATGCCTTGTCGATGTGACCAATTGATTGATGTAGATCGATTACGTAGATGCA
>JBDKLK010000020.1:0-14604 GCA_039795655.1 Actinomycetota bacterium | reverse complement strand
CGCTGCCAGCAATTACTCGCCCGATCTTGCGCATGCCACTCGGAACCGCAGCTCCTGGCTTGAAAGTGGCAACGAGTGCGTGGTCCTCCCCGCCGGCCAAAACCCAGAGGTTGGCATCCTGGCCAAAAGCTTTGGCGACCTGAGTCATTTCGACTGAAGGCTGTAGCTCGGCAGTATCTAGATCAATTGTGACTCCGCTGTTTTTTGCGATGTGACCGAGGTCCGCAACCAACCCATCACTGATATCAATCATCGACGTTGCGCCAACTTTTGAACATTCAATGCCCAAACCGTATGGCGGGGTTGGAACTCGAAACGCTTGCACAAAAACTTTCGGATTCACGTGGCCCGCTTGAAGGCAGGTTAATCCTGCAACCGAATACCCAAGTTCACCTGAGATGAAAACTTCATCACCAACTTGTGCACCACTTCGCAAAACAACTTTGTTGCCACGACGCTGTCCAATCACAGTGATCGCAATAGTTAATTCATTACCACTGCTGAGATCTCCACCGACAACGCTAGCGCCAACTTTTTTACACTCTTCTTCAATCCCAAGCACTAAACCTTCGAGTAATTGCATCTGCGTGTTTTTTGGTATCACTACGCCAACGGTCATCGCAACTGGATGTGCACCCATCGCAAAAATGTCGGAGAGATTTTGGGCAGCTATTCGCTGACCGATTTCTACCGGCGTACTCCAAGCTAATTTGAAATCGACATTCTCTACTGCCATATCGGTGCTGATTACTACATCACCATCAGGCATTGCCACTACAGCAGCATCGTCGCCGCTTCCAACAATTACCGAATCATTTTGAGAGAACTTTTTTGCAAGTCTAGCGATTACTTCAAATTCGCCAAGATCTTCAACTGATGACATCAGCGCAAACCTGCGCCACGTCGCAATGCATCCTGAATCAGAGTTTCAACAATCTGCGGATAGGACATTCCTGTGGCTTGCCACATTCTTGGGAACATTGAAATAGAAGTGAATCCTGGGAGTGTGTTTAATTCATTCACCAGAACTTCGCCTGAGTCTTTCACAAAGAAATCGCAACGAGCGAAACCTTCACATCCGAGTGCTTTGAATGCTTTTACAGCTTTGGCTTGCACTTCTTTAACGATTTCTGATTCGAGTACTGCAGGAACCACTAAATCCGCTGAGACATCCAAGTATTTAGCATCGAAGTCGTAGAACTCGTGATTACCTTTAACAATAATCTCGGCAGGCACTGATGTTTTTGGAACCCCATCAACTACTAGTACACCGCATTCGATTTCGCGCATATTGCCAATTGCTTCTTCAGCGATGATTTTTGGATCGTGCTGCTGCGCATCAACAACCGCCGCTTCAATCTCAGCTTCAGTTTTAACTCTCGCTACTCCAAGAGAAGAACCTGCGCGCGCAGGCTTAATGAAGAGTGGAAAACCAAGTTTCGCAATTGCAGAAATGGCTGCGGATTTATCAGCATGCCAATCTGATTTTTCAACTGTTACTGATTTACTGTTTGGTAATCCATATACATCGAAGATGGCTTTCATATGTTGCTTGTCCATAGATGCAGCACTCGCAAACACACCGCTACCAACGCATGCAATTCCAGCCAACTCAATTGCGCCTTGAATTGTTCCGTCTTCACCTCCAGGCCCGTGAAGCACTGGGAAGATGACATCAACATTTTGGTAGTTCGTTGGCAATTCAGATCCATCTACCGCAACGAAACCACGAATGGTTTGGTCACTTGAAAGCACTACTCGTGTTCCAGTCGGCTTCACTTCAGGAAGTGCATCTTCGCCAATAGATTTTGGATCAGTCGAGTGGGTAAACCACTGCCCCTCGCGAGTGATGCCGACAGCGACTACATCAAACTTGGAGTTGTCCAGTGCTTCAAGCACACTTGCAGCCGAGCGACAAGAAATTGAATGCTCACCTGAGATGCCACCAAAAACAATGGCCACAACAGGTTTCTTAGCGCTCACAGGCAGACCCTAATCTCGAAAATGCACGAGTTTCATCTACGCTCGCACTATGAGCGAAAAAGATTTTCAAATTGAAACCAAACTTGTAAACCTAGGACGGCCAGAACACGTCGCAGGTGCACCAGTAAATGTGCCGCTCAGTTTGTCCACCACATTCGTGGCTGGTGAGAGCTCTCACGGCTATGTCCGTGAAGGCACCGACCTAACCGAAGCTCTCGAGGCAGTGATTGGTTCAATCGAAGGTGGCCACAGCATTGTCTATTCATCAGGAATCGCAACTATCAACGCGGTCGTGGATCTACTTCCTGCAGGTGCGATTGTGGTCGCGCCAAGTCATGCATATCCGGGCAATTCTGTTCGACTTCGCGAACTTGCTGCCGTAAACCGAATCCAACTTCGCGAAGTTCAGATCGATGACACTGAAGAAATTCGTAATGCAATTAGCGGTGCAAGTTTGTTGTGGCTCGAATCTCCAACAAATCCGTTAATGGAAATAGTTGATCTAAAAGCTGCGATTGATTTAGGTCATTCTCAAAATGCATTAGTTGCCGTTGACAATACTTTTATGTCTCCGGTTCGCCAAAAACCATTAGCGCTTGGTGCGGATATCTCAATGCATTCAGCAACTAAATCAATTGCTGGTCACTCTGATTCTTTGATTGGCGTTTTGACGACAACTAATCCTGATCTTGCACAGCAACTTCGTGGACGCAGAACTTTGCAGGGAACTCTGCCTGGTTCATTAGAAACCTATTTGGCTTTGCGCGGAATTCGCACACTGCATCTTCGCTATGACCGCGCAGAACAAAATGCAAAACTGTTAGCTGAAAAACTTGAAAAACATCCAGCGGTTGATTACGTGCTATATCCAGGGCTGCCGTCCCATAAACATCACACTCGTCACGCAAACCAAGCAACTGGTGGTGGCCATGTAGTTTGTTTCGTCGTTAAAGGTGATGCTCAAAAAGCCGAAACTGTTTGTGAAACAGTGAAGATCTGGACACACGCAACAAGTCTTGGTGGAGTTGAATCAACTCTAGAGCGTCGCCGCCGTTGGCCGGCAGAACCTGTTGCAACTCCAGAGAGTTTGATTAGGGCTTCAGTTGGAATTGAAAACGTAAACGATTTGTGGAGAGAACTCGAAGAAGCGCTCAACGCAATTCTTTAACGATATCCCTCATCGTCGTACTCAGCTTTGATAGCGCGAGCCATAAAACGAGTAATAAGTTCTTGTGGATCAAGATTGCGATGTACAACACCCACCACACCTCCGGTGATCGGCAAGCTCACTCCAGCATCTTGACCCAGGCGAAGTAGTGGCATGCAACTCTTCACGGCTTCACAGGTTTCGCGAGTTTGCGCTATTACTTCTTCGACAGTCTTACCCGATGCAAGTTGCACACCAAAAGAACGATTGCGTGAAAGTGGTGACTGACTTGTTGCGAGCAAGTCGCCCGCTCCAGCAAGCCCCATAAACGTACGTTGATCTCCACCTAATGCAATTCCGAGTTGTGCCATTTCGTGCAAACCACGGGTAATTAAAGAAGCTTGAGAGTTTTCACCGAGTCCAAGTCCAACTGCGATTCCGTTTGCAAGCGCGATTACGTTTTTCATTGAACCAGCAATCTCAGCACCGATTACGTCCTTAGTGAAATAAGGGCGGAAGTAGCTATTCGCGCAAGCTTCTTGCACTTTTTGCGCATTCGCTTCATCTACACAAGCAACTGTGGTTGCAGTTGGTTGTTCTTCCGCTATTTCGTGCGCAAGGTTTGGTCCAGACAAGACTGCAAGTTGTTCGACTGGAAAACCAGTAGCTTGTTGCATAACTTCGCTCATACGAAGGTTGCTTTCAAACTCAATACCTTTTGCCAGCGAAACTAAAATTGCATCTTTTGGAATTAAATATTTCCAAGCCGAAAGATTTTCGCGGTAAGCGTGTGATGGCAATCCGATTACAACTACATCTGCATTAGCTAATGCTGCTTTTGCATCTGTGGTGGCTTTCAAACTTGTCGGAAGTTTGATGTCAGAAATGTAGGAAGGGTTTATGTGTTTGGTATTGATTGAGTTCGCAATCTCTTCACTGCGAGTCCAAAGTGTTACTTCATTGCCAGCATCAACGGAAACTTTTGAAAATACAGTTCCCCAAGAACCGCTGCCCATTACTGCAACCTTCACAAGTTCCCCACTTCGTTTTTGTTGCGCCTATCCCAACGTACAGCAGGTGGGGTTTCATTTCTGATTTCTGCAAGCAAGTTGGTAAGCGAGTCCATTATTAGAGTTGTTGCTTTCTCCAACATATCTGGAGTCAACTCGCCAACAAAAATATCCGAAAAATCAACAGGTTCGCCAGCGGTTACATAAAGAGTTTGCCTCGGAATTAACTTCAAACCCTTGCGAAATCTAGGAATCACTTTGTGTGCGCCCCATTGCGCAACTGGAATCACTGGCGCTTTGGTTGCATAAGCCAAACGAGCAGCGCCCGATTGACCAGTCATTGGCCAAAGATTTGGGTCATAAGTCAAAGTGCCTTCAGGATAGATAACTGCCGTGCCGCCAGCTGCTACAGCTTTCTCGGCATCAACTAAAGAATTCGATGCGTGCGATGTGCCGCGATGAACGGGAATCTGGCCAGAACTTTTTAGAACAGCGCCAAAGAAAGGGAGTTTGAAAACTTCAGCTTTGGCTAGGAATTGCGGAAGGCGGCCATTGTCATTTACGAAATGAGCAAGCACTAAAGGATCAAAGTTTGAGGTGTGATTCGAAACAATGATCAGACCATCAGGGGTATTCAGTCTTTCGCCACCAACCCAAACCCGTTTGGTGAAAATCATCATCAAAGGTCGGGCAATCAATACGATGAACTTGTAAGCCAGAGACTTTTTCATCTGTTCCCTCCCTCTGTGAGTTAAGTGGCTAATTGTGGTGGTTGCGACCTGTAAAGCGAAGGTCCGCTCCAGCGAACTGAAACGGACCTTCAACAAGAATCAGAATTTACTTCTTTTTCTTTGCAACTTTCTTAGGAGCTGCCTTCTTTACAACTTTTTTAGCAACAACTTTCTTTGCAGCTTTTTTAGGTGCAGCTTTCTTAACAACCTTCTTTGCAGCAGCCTTCTTTGGTGCAGCTTTCTTGGTCACTTTCTTAGCAGCAGCTTTCTTTGCAGCAGGCTTTACAGCTGCAGCAACTTTAGCTTTACCTGAAACAACATCCTTCAAAACTTTTGCTGAAGTGAAAGTTGGCTTTGAAGAAGCTGGCTTTGCCTTCAACATGATGTTTTCACCAGTGAAAGGGTTGCGGCCTGGACGTGCTTTACGTGCAGGAACAACTTTCTTCTTGAAAGTACCGAAGCCTGCGATCTGTACTGCTTCACCTTTTGAAAGTGAGCGAGCGATTTCGTTGAATACTGTTTCAACAACGTTGACAGCATCGCGGCGTGAGTTTTCTGGAAGCACGCCTTGGATAGCGGCAACTAGATCATTTTTCTTCACGATTTTTCCAATCATTTCTCGAGAATGTGCAAATCTTCCCCGACTTGCACAAGGCAAAACTAAGCATTTTTCACTGTTTTTCGCACGCGACACACACAAAAACCCTTAAAAACAGCGGTTTTTAAGGGTTTTTGCAAAATAAAACGGGGCAAAACAGTATGTTTTATTGAACTTTTGGTTTAAATGCAGGACGAGTCTTTTCAAATTCATCGATAGTTGTGACATGTTTCATAGTCAATCCGATGTCATCTAGACCTTCCATCAAACGCCAGCGAACGTAATCATCAATTAAGAATTCTGCGACGATGTCTTCGCATGTAACAGTTCGTTTGTCCAAATCAACTGTTACTTGAGTTCCCGGATTTGCTTCTAGTTTTTCCCAAATCTTTTCGATTACATCTTGGCTAACTTCACCAGCGAGCAAACCACCTTTGCCAGAGTTACCGCGGAAGATGTCAGCGAAGCGTGAAGAAATCACAGCTTTGAAACCGTAATCTTGCAATGCCCATACTGCGTGTTCACGTGATGAGCCAGTTCCGAAGTCTGGTCCAGCGACCAAAACTGAAGAATCTGCAAAACCAGGATTGTTCAAAACGAAATCTGGATCTTTGCGCCATGAAGCGAAACATCCGTCACCAAAACCTGAACGTGTTACGCGCTTCAAGTATTCAGCTGGAACGATTTGGTCTGTATCAACATTGCTGCGACGAAGAGGAGCTGCGATACCGGTGTGAGTTAAAAACTTTTCCATTTCGATTCCTTACGCATTCACTAAATCTGCAGGGCTGGCAAGGTGTCCAAGAATTGCGGTTGCTGCTGCAACTTCTGGTGAAACCAAATGTGTACGAGCTCCTGGTCCTTGACGACCTTCGAAGTTACGGTTGCTAGTTGATGCAGCGCGTTTTCCTGATGGGATTTTGTCTGGGTTCATTGCCAAACATGCAGAACAACCTGCGAAACGCCATTGCGCGCCCGCATCGGTGAAGATTTTGTCGAGGCCTTCGAGTTCTGCCTGAATGCGAACTCGACCACTACCTGGAACTACCCACATCTCAACGGTTGATGCAACTTTGTTTCCCTTAAGAACTGAAGCAGCAGCACGTAGATCTTCGATGCGGCCGTTGGTGCAAGAACCAACGAAAACGTTGTCCACTTTTACTTCTTTAAGTGGTGTGCCTGGAGTTAAGCCCATGTATTCAAGTGCGCGTTCGATGGCGACTTTTTCTACTTCATCTTTTGCATCACTTGGTGACGGGATTGATGCAGAAAGTGGCAAACCTTGTCCTGGGTTGGTTCCCCAGGTAACGAAAGGAGCAAGAGTTGTTGCATCGATGATTACTTCAGCATCAAACTTTGCATCGCTATCTGTAGTCAGCGTGCTCCAGTATTCAACAGCCGCATCCCAATCTGCGCCGGTTGGTGCATGGTCGCGGCCCTTGATGTATTCAAAAGTAGTTTCGTCTGGAGCAATCATTCCTGCGCGTGCACCAGCTTCGATAGACATGTTGCACATTGTCATGCGGCCTTCCATTGAAAGCCCACGAATAGCTTCGCCTCGGTATTCAAGAACATAACCTTGACCGCCACCGGTGCCGATCTTTGCGATGATTGCAAGAATCAAATCTTTTGCAGTTACATCTGCTGGAAGTTTGCCATTAACAGTGATTGCCATTGTTTTGAATGGCTTTAGTGGCAAAGTTTGAGTTGCTAGAACGTGTTCAACTTCAGAAGTTCCGATACCGAAAGCAAGTGCACCAAAAGCGCCGTGAGTTGAAGTGTGTGAGTCACCACAAACAATTGTCATGCCTGGCTGGGTTAGACCAAGTTGTGGTCCAACAACGTGAACGATTCCTTGTTCTGCATCGCCGAGTGAAAAGATGCGAAGACCAAACTCTTTTGCGTTTTCGCGAACAACGCGAATCTGTTCTGCAGAAACTGGATCTGCAATTGGTTTTGCAACATCAAGTGTTGGGACGTTGTGATCTTCGGTAATCAAAGTTAAGTCAGGTCGACGAACTTTGCGACCACTGTTTCGCAAACCATCAAATGCTTGCGGGCTGGTTACTTCGTGCACCAAGTGCAAATCGATGTACAGCAAATCTGGTTCGCCTTCGGCGCTACGCACTACATGTGCGTCCCATACTTTTTCAGCGAGAGTCTTTCCCACTTGTTTCCTCCAGTTTCAAGGATTACTTTGCACCGAGGGTGCAAAATCTTCTAGCACCCAATGATGCTCTCCTATTTTCGCTCTCATCTTGCCATTTTGCATGTTGAGATGGCAATATCAGCATATGGACGATTCTAGCGGCGTTGGCGTACTCGATAAGGCAGCGATAGTGCTTGGTGCACTTGAGGCTGGCCCACAGACTTTGGCAGGCCTCGTGGCTGCAACAGGGCTCACTCGCCCAACTGCACACCGCCTTGCTTGCGCACTTGAACATCACCGACTTGTTACTCGAGATATGAACGGTCGGTTCGTACTTGGTGCACGCATTACTGAACTAGCTGCCGCGGCCGGCGAAGACAAACTTCTTGGTGCTGCTAACCCTGTCCTCTACTCACTTCGCGATGCCACTGGTGAAAGTGCACAGCTATATCGTCGCCAAGGTGATTTACGTATGTGTGTTGCTGCCGCCGAAAGAATGACTGGACTTCGCGACACTGTTCCAGTCGGAACTGTTTTAACAATGCACGCAGGATCTGCTGCTCAAATTTTGTTGGCTTGGGAAGAACCAGACCGCATGCACCGCGGTTTAGTTGGTGCAGCATTTACCGCAACCGCACTTGCCCAAGTACGTCGTCGCGGATGGGCACAGAGTGTTGGTGAACGTGAAGCAGGTGTTGCATCAGTTTCTGCACCAGTACGCGCACCAAGTGGACGAGTAGTCGCTGCGGTTTCTGTTTCTGGTCCAATCGAACGCCTAACTCGTCAACCAGGACGTCTTCACGCCGCAGCTGTTGTTGCTGCCGCACAACGTTTAACGGATGCACTAAAACGTGCAGCCGCCCAGCCAGGTAGATAAAGTTCTCAAATGAACGTTGAATTTTTCACCACCAAAGATGGCAATCGCATCGACTATTTCGATTCGCACACTGGCGATGGACTTTTGATCTATCACCACGGCACACCAGCTGCTGGCCCTATCGATGATTTCATTATTGAAACCGCAGCAAAAAACAATCTGCGAGTTGTAGAACTTGTCCGCCCTGGTTACGGAAACTCGACTCGAATCAAAAACCGCAACGTTGCACAAATCGCAGACATTGCAGTTGAACTTGCAGACCACTTAGGTCACGACAAATTTGTTTCAATGGGTTGGTCTGGCGGTGGACCACACGTTCTTGCAACTGTTGCCCAAAAATCAAACCGTTGTGTTGGTGGGGTTTGCATTGCGGGTGTTGCGCCATTCAATGCTGACAATCTTGATTTCCTAGCCGGAATGGGTGAAGAAAACATTGTTGAGTTCGGCGCAGCTGTTGAATCAGAAACAGCGCTAAATGAATTCATGGCGCGGTCTTATGAAGAATTAAAAGATGTTCAAGGTTCACAAATCATTGAAGCTCTTTCTTCCCTATTGCCACCTGCTGATCGCGAAGTATTAACCGGCGAATATGCCGATCACGAAGCAATGGTTTTCCGTTGGGCAATTGCTAACGGAACCGATGGCTGGTTTGATGATGACATTGCATTCACCCGCGATTGGGGCTTCGATCTCAACGAAATCAAGTTCCCTATTTCAATCTGGCAAGGTTCTGACGACTTGATGGTTCCGTTCACACACGGTCAATGGCTTGTAAAGAAAGTACCTAACAGCACTGCACATTTGCTTGATGGACATGGTCACTTATCGATTGGCAAAGCCGCTTGCGAAATCGGCTTTGCAGATCTGGCTAAGGTAATTTCTTCAATTTAGAGGAATCATTTTCTCGCCTTTGTAAAAATCTCCAGTAAGCAAAGAGAATGTTTTAACTAAGTTTCCATCTTTGTCGTAAAACCTTGCTAAAGCATTTGTCTTGCCGGTTGCATCCGCGTGGGCTTCTTCTAGGCGAGGCCACCAGGCGAAAAAGACTCCATTGGCAAGGGAAGCATCGAAAACTAAACCTTGAGCAGTTTGGATTTCAACTCGAACGACGTTCGAGCCTACGCCACTATGGATAAACCAAACTTTAGTTTTCCCCAGCTTATCTGGACCCCAACCAGTGCCACGAGTGGAAACGTTTGACATCACAGAGAAAACACCTTTGGTCGAAAATCCACTAAAAGTTCGTTTGTAAGCACAAACTACGTCTTGGTACATTTTCGAATCAAGATCAACACCAGGCATTGGTGATTCGTCGAATTCGTCAGAAACTAACATCTCACCTTTAAGAACTATGAACCCGCGTTCAGATCTTTCATCGACAATAACAACTTCATATTTTTCTGGCAAGTCATTACCCAGACAGACTTTCTTAATTTCTTCCTTTTCTTTTTCCGTTAATTTTGTCGGAACGGCAGCCCAGGCTGGCTGGTTAACATCCGATGCACCAGTAAGAGATGGTGAAACAACCAGTGTCACTGCGATTGTTGCAGCAGCTGCAACAAGCACGAACGGTTTCTTTTTCAAAACTTTCTTACGACTTGGTGCCACGGAGTCGAGTGTTTTAAACTCAGATTTGATGCGACTTGTTACATCTGAAAAGTCTTTTAGTAAATCATCTTGTGAGTTCATGATTGATCTCCATCTAAGCCGTTGCGCAGACTCTCAAGTCCACGTCGTAAGTGGGTAGAAACAGTTGGCACGGAAATACCCAAAAAGTTTGCAGTTTCTTCGGACGAATATTCGAGAATAACTCGCAAGGCAATAACTTCTCGTTGACGAGTTGGCAAAAGCCGCAAAGCTTTTTCCAAATCATCACTTAGAGAACTCGGTTCCATTTCATAACTGTCATTTTGAACAAAGAAGAATCGTTTAATGTTGTTTAACTTCTTGAAACGATCTCGATAGATGTTCATGGCGGTGACAATGACCCAAGCTTCTGGTGCAGGGTGGTTTGCCAACTCCGCCACTTTTTCGAAGGCGCGGGTGAATGCTTCAGATAAGACTTCTTCAGAATCCGAGTGGTGGAGAGTCACCGCTCGAATGGCCCTGTATGCGGTTGGCCAGGTTGCCCTGTACCAATCCTCAAAGCCTTCTTCTGAAATCATTTTCTCTCCTTCAGAAGGCTTAACGATTTGCCAGCCAGTTTCAATGACATAATAAATAAAAAACCCGCCGAAGCGGGTTTCTTTGTAGCCCCGACGGGATTCGAACCCGCGCTACCGCCTTGAGAGGGCAGCGTGCTAGGCCACTACACAACGGGGCCGCGATGCGGTTTTTAGACTACATAAAATGCACAAAATGCACTTCGCTGGGGTACCAGGACTCGAACCTAGACTAGCTGAACCAGAATCAGCTGGGCTGCCAATTACCCCATACCCCAAGGGTTAATTCGGGCGGAGTGTACCGACCGCTTTAGGTGCCTTAAAAATCGGTTTAGCGAATTCCAGCACGGATTCTTGAGAGTGAACGCTCTTTTCCAAGAAGCTCTAGGCTTTCGAAAAGTGGTGGTGAAACTTTGCGACCAGCAGTCGCAAGTCGAACCGGACCAAAAGCAAATTTAGGCTTAAGTCCTAGACCATCAATCAACGCAGATCTCAGAGTTGCTTCGATTTGTTCGGTTGTCCAAACATCTAGTTTTTCTAGCGCATCTACTGCAGCTTGAAGTGCTGGATTTGTTTCGGTGTTCAAGTTTGCAAGTTCTGATTCATCAACCGCGAACGCGCCAACACCTGCGGTTACATCACTAGTGATTCCACTGTCTTTTGTGAACAAGAATCCGAGCATCAATGCACCCTGCCGCAAAGTTTCCATACGTTCTTGCACTAATGGAACTGCTTTGTTCAAAATCTCTATCTGCGCATCAGTTGGTTTTTCTGGCAAAAGGTTTTCTGATTGCAAGAATGGAACAATGCGTTTTGCTAGATCGGCTGATTCAATTCTGCGAATCCAGTCACCGTTGATTGAGTTGCATTTGCGCAAATCAAAACGCGCTGGGTTCGCACTGACTCTTGTCACATCAAAAGCATTTGCCATTTCTTCCATTGAGAAGAATTCTTGGTCGTCACCCATCGACCAACCGAGAAGTGCAAGGTAGTTGAGCAAACCTTCAGGCAAATACCCTTCGTTGCGATACATCAACAATGAAGATTCTGGATCACGCTTCGAAAGTTTTTTATTTCCTTCACCCATCACGTATGGAAGGTGGCCAAACAGGGGCATCTTGCCGCTACCAACACCTATTTCAGCGAGTGCTGCATGCAATGCGATTTGGCGTGGTGTTGATGACAACAAATCTTCACCACGCAAAACGTGGGTGATATTCATCAATGCATCATCAACAGGATTAACAAGTGTGTAAAGAGGTTCGCCGGTTGCGCGAACAAGAACGTAATCAGGAACGTGTTCTTTTGCGAAAGTTAAATCACCGCGAACAAGATCTGGCCAAGTGAAATCGTGACCTGGCATACGGAAACGAAGTGCAGCTTTGCGACCAGCATTTTCAAACTCTGCAATTTCTGTTTCGCTCAAGTTTCGACAACGACCGTTGTAACCCGGAGTGGTGTTTGCAGCTCGTTGCGCTTCTCGCTGTTCTTCAAGTTCTTCTGGTGTGCAATAACAGTGGTAAGCGTGGCCACTCTTTAGAAGTTTGTTAGCGACATCTTTGTAGATGTCCATGCGCTCTGATTGGCGGTAAGGGCCGTGTGGGCCACCAACCTCAGGGCCTTCATCCCAGTTCATTCCAAGCCAGCGAAGTGAATCGAGCAACATGTCGTATGACTCTTCGGAGTCACGGGCGCTGTCGGTGTCTTCAATGCGGAAAACGAATGTGCCGCCTGTGTGGCGGGCGTACGCCCAGTTGAACAGAGCGGTACGCACCATTCCTACGTGTGGATTTCCAGTTGGGGACGGGCAAAAACGAACTCGGACGTTACTCATAAGGTGGCTAAGAATAGCGTTTTGATTACGCAGGCTCGACGGTATTGATGATCTCGCCGATACCTGAAATCACGCACTGAACCACGTCGCCATCCACGAGCGGTGAGACGCCAGCTGGAGTTCCAGTCAGAATCACATCGCCTGGCAGCAGGGTCATAATCTCTGAACACCAAGAAACCAGCGATGCAACATCATTAACCATCATGCTGGTATTTGCATCCTGCTTAAGTTCATCATTGACGTAAGTTTTGAGCGCAAGATCATTTGGATTTACGTGCGTAGCAATCCAAGGACCGAGTGGTAAGAATGTGTCGAACCCTTTTGCGCGAGTCCATTGACCATCTTTCTTTTGCAAGTCGCGTGCACTTACATCGTTTGCAATTGTGTAGCCGAAAACATAATTGAGTGCGTCTTCTTTGCTAACGTTTTTTGCAGGGCGAGCAATCACAACAGCGAGTTCAACTTCATGTTCGATGTGTTCGGTTTGCCAAGGAATGCAAATCTCATCGCCGGTGCCGATCAAAGTTGTCGATGGCTTCAAGAAGCAAATTGGTTCTGCTGGAACTTCCCCACCCATTTCTTTTGCGTGATCTGCATAGTTTTTGCCGATTCCGATAATTTTGGTTGGCAAAACTGGAGGCAACAATCTCACATCCGCCAGCGAATGAACTTCACCAGTTGTACTGACAGAACCGAGCAATGGATGTTTGTCCAAAACTTCAATGGTTGCATCAGCTGCAGGAATTCCCTGCTCGTCTAACCCCTCAACAACTCCGTAAAAAACTTCGTCATTAAAACTTGCACGCGCAATAAACATAAATCAGATTCCCTATTTTGCGTTCTTATGTCCAGCTTTTAACAAACCAAATGTGACAGCATCTTCAAGTGCCATCCAAGAAGCTGCGATCACGTTTTCGTGCACGCCAATCGTGGTCCAGTCTTCAGTTCCGTTTGTTGAACTAACCAGAACACGAGTCACTGCATCGGTGCCATGCACACCTTCAAGAATACGAACCTTGTAGTCGGTGAGTTCAATATTTGAAAGTTCTGGATACAACTGATTAACCGCAGCACGCAATGCGTTGTCTAGCGCGTTGACTGGGCCGTTTCCTTCACCATTAGCAACGATGCGTTCGTTGTTGGCGTGCACCTTCACAATCGCTTCGCTAGTAACTTGGCCATCTGCATCTTGATCGACGATTACTCGCCATGATTCAAGGGTGAAGTGTTTCGGACGGCCTTCGCCTGCATGTTCAAGCAAGAGAAGTTCGAATGAAGCATCTGCTGCTTCAAAGCTCCAGCCTTGAGATTCGAGTTCTTTAACTTTGTTTACGACGGCGCCGACGCCTTCTTTGTTGCTAGATAGGTCGTAACCAATTTCTTTGCTCTTCAATTCAACTGATGCACGTCCCGCCATTTCAGTGACGAGCACGCGCTGATCATTACCAACTACTGATGGATCGATGTGGTTATAAAGCTCTGGATTGATTTTCAGAGCGCTTGCGTGCAATCCTGCTTTGTGTGCGAATGCACTAACACCTGCATATGCCTGATGAGTGTTGGCTGGAAGATTCGCAATGTCTGCGATTGCGTGTGAAACACGAACTGTCTCTGCAAGTTTTCCTTCAGGAAGAATTTTCATATTTCGCTTTAGTTCTAAGTTTGCTACGACTGCGAACAAGTCTGCGTTGCCGGTTCGTTCGCCGTAACCGTTTGCTGTGCATTGGACGTGCGTTGCTCCAGCTTCTACTGCTGCAATTGAGTTTGCGACAGCGCAAGATGTGTCATCCTGGCAGTGAATTCCCAGGCGCACACCGGAGCGAGCCAAGACATCTGCAGTCACGCGCGAAATATCGCTTGGCAAACTTCCGCCGTTTGTGTCGCACAAAACAATTACGTCAGCACCTGCCGCACTCGCTGCTTTTGCAAGTTCCACTCCGTAGTTTGGATCGTGTTTGTAGCCATCAAAGAAGTGTTCGAAATCCACAAAAACTCGACGACCTTGTGAAACCAGATACTTAACAGTGTCCGTCACCATTGCAATGTTTTCTTCATTGCTGGTGCGAAGTGCTTCTTTTACGTGCACAACATCAGATTTCGCGACGATTGTGAT
>JBDKLK010000019.1:0-14878 GCA_039795655.1 Actinomycetota bacterium | reverse complement strand
CAAAGTGAACCATATTGATTTTCACTTCATCGCCTGGCACAACCGGATCACCATTGTCAACAACGTGAACTGTGATGGTTTGAGTTGCAACAGTTGAACCGTGCTTGGCTTTCACCTTCACAACATAATCGCCAACCGGAACTGTTTTCTTGAAACGCAGTTTTCCATCGCTAGTGATCTTGAACTTAGCTTTGTTCGCACCACCGGTGATTGACCAAGTTGGATTATTCACATCGGTTTCAACTGTCAAAATGCTCAAGTCACCTTTATCAACGGTAATCTCATCATCGGAAGTGATCTCGCCGGAATTATTTCCACCGCCACCACCTCCGCCGCCGTTACCACCTGAAGATGCAACAGCTGTCTGACCATTAGCAACACAAGAAGAGTCGTATGAACCTTCCCAAGAAAGTGACATTTCAATCGCACTGTTAATCAAATCACCATTGCCATCTTTCAACTCAACAATAAATTGTGGAAGATGCCCAGCCGTATGCGGAATAGTTAAACCAGATAGATCAACTTCACGTGAACCATTGAAAGTTTGTTGCGCAATTCCAAGTGTTTGACCACTTGCATCAACCAAAGTTACTTTCGCAGTTGCATAATCAGTTGGTGAATTAATCGTTAATGTTCCATAAGAAGTCGGCGCACAAGTTGAACCACCTTCAATGTAAGAACTTGCAAGAATTCTTGAACCCGACTCACCACATGTTCCGCCAGAGTATGCGTCGAAGTTTTGAGTCTGGCCTGTTCCTGAGTCACCATTTGCCCAAATACAGGTTGGATTATTTGGATCTTGGAATAGTGTGTAAGGAATATTCATTTCGGTTAGTTCGTTAGAGAACCCGGCACATGCTGAATTTGAAGCAAAATCAAAACACTTAATTTGGCCACGTTCAAACGCATAGTTATTACCGTTCCAAGTGCCTGGCACAAAGTCAGAAAAAACATTGATGTAGGCACGAGTTCCAAAATTGATTGGTTCCCCGAGAGAAGTGCTCTGTGTGCATGGTGTGCGCGTCATACCAACGTTGCCATTGTAATTTGTGATTGCTGAAGCAACGCAATGTTCATTTACACCGGCAGGAATTGCAGAATTTATTCCGCTTGGTGTCGCAATTAATGTACCTGAATTATCTCTACAAACCCATTCATCGGTAGCCGCCTTCGAATAACACACACCAGAAACGTCTCCATTCGACTCTAAATATGGCAAGAAATATGTCAAACCATTTTCAGATACTGTCGAATTTGGACCTTCTGCATATTGGCGGAACGTGTAGGTGCCCCAAGTTTCTGCAACTGGCCAACTTCCTGAACATTCAGCTGCAGTTGTTGTATCAAAACAAACTATTTTGCTTCCGTAGACTCCGTAGATCCTCTCGTCCACGAGTTTGAAAACCCAATAGCCATCAGTACCTGAAGTGTGGGTAAGTGAGGATTGGGAAATCCGGTAAGGCTGTGATGGGCAGGCAAGCTGTGTAGCAGTGTCGAAGCAATAGATGATAGGCAGATTAGGACTTGTTGTAGGCATAATTTGATACAGCTTGGTTCCGTTCACAATAGCTTGTGATGTTCTAAAACTGTTTAGGTTCATGCCCAATGTAGTTGCATCGATAGTTGCAAAATTAACGTTTCCACATATTGGTGAAGCCGTATTTGTTAGGTCAATACAAAGTCCGTAGTAGTTCCAGTTCGGATGCGTTCCATCCCGTGCAATGATCCACATATGATGTAAGTCGTCAATCAAGAAATATGGATGATAAGAAGCGGCTGCGTAATCATTTACTGTTAAAGGCCATGTTCCATCTGTACAAGTTGCTCCACTTGAAACTTCCTGACAAGTAATTTCTATTTTGAACGGAGAGACAGCAGGAACCAAATGAGAAATTCCATAAACCTTGCCATCATCAACTGCAATGCCCCATGTATCTAAACCTGATGAGCCGGAAAAGTTTCCAGCTGGGTTAGCTGGAGTTGTGATGGTTTGCGTGTAGGTAACCGGATCGCCGTTTGCGAAAGCTGAAGCTGGTTCAACAACCAGACCTGAAAGCATCGCGAGCAAGCCAAAAACAGCCAAAAGTTTTTTCATGGAATTTCCCTATCCGTAGACGCGGAAGTTTAGCGCCGAAATGCTTCAGCAAATGAATCTACAGAGTGAATTTTTAGATTTTGGATTCTAGATAATTGGTGGGCGACCGGCGCGGGTCATGTTCCAAATTGCGCTAAGTGAGAGGCGCTTATTTCTGCCTGAATCTAGGGAATAGCCCTCTTTTAAGCCTTCGAGCCAAGGGGTTCTTTGTTCAGGTTTTTTGAATCTAGCCAGCGAAATGATCGTCCAGCTCAATACATATAGTTGTGCGAAACCGAATGGAAGATTTCGGCGAGCGAGCCACACGCGATTGCGAGCATTTAGTTTGTAGAAAAAAGCGTGACGAGCTGGGTTGATGACTGGATGTTTGATTCCGATGTCGCCTGCATACCAAGGAATTTGGTTCGAGTTCCAAACCTGCCAGCAAAGTTCGATTCCTTCGTGGGCGTAGAAAAAGTTGTCTGGCCATCCGCCGGTTTGTTTGAATGTGATGCGACGGATCGCGATTGCACCTTCCCAAAGTGTGGTGGCAGGTGATGGAGTTTTTGCGTCTCCTTTGATGAGGCGCGGAATCCAACGCTTTGGAGTTGGTAAATCTTTAGTTTCTTCAGCTGCATCTACGCGAGGTTGGATCAAACCGATTTTTGGTTTAGCGTTAAATATGTCTGCAAACTTTTTAAGTGTGTATGGATCATCGAGGTATGCATCATCGTCGAGGAAGAAAAGTAAGTCGCCGTGAACTTCTTTGACACCTGCGTTGCGTCCTGCAGGTATGCCGATGTTTTCTTTCAAGTGAAGTGTTGAAACATCATTGAACAAAGTTGCTGGATCCCAGCCGTTTCCGACGATGCAGATGTCCACATCAACATCGAGTTGGGCTTTCAATGATTCGACACCACGCTTGAGTTCTTCGGGACGCGTTCCCATTGTTAGGAGGATGCAACCAAACATTGGCTTGTTCATTGTTATGCCTTTAGTTTGTTTGATGTCACGATTGCGGCGACGTGAAGTGGAGTGCTAAAAAGTGCTGTAATAAAAACGGCAATTAAGCCATATTGCAGCATTTGTTCATTGTTTGTGATGAGTTGTGCAACACCGAGGATAGCGATGAAAATTGTCATTTCGATTGAATGCATCACGCGGTGGAATGGGAAGAAGCTAACAATTTTCCTTGCAGTACGAAGTAGTGATTTGTTTGAAAGGTTCATTCCTTTTGTGTCTGGCAGTTTGCCAAGACCACTCATTGCACGGGATACGTGTACTGCGTCATTCATACCTTTGTTGAACACAACAAGTGTTGCAAGAAATGCGCCGATGAAAGGAAAAATTGAACCATCGATTGGTTTGTCCGGCCAGCCAGCAACGCGAAGTCCAAGTGCGATTGGGATTGAACTTTCCGCGAGGTAGTGGCCAACGCGATCTAGGAATGCACCCATTGGTGAAAAAGTTTGACGCCAGCGCGCAACTTCCCCATCAACACAATCCCAAAGCATTTGCATTTGTGCCATCAACATCGGCAAAAACAAACCGAGTGGTCCTGGAATCAAAATTGTTAAGCCAGCACCAAAACCGAATGCAATCATGATCCAAGTGACACCGTTTGCAGTGATTGAAGTTTTGAGAAGTGGTTTGGTTAAGTATGGAGAAAGTTTGCGAAGGTAAAGAGTTCCCGCCCAATGCTCAGCCATCGCGCGACCAGTAACAGAATCTGGTTGCGTAATTTCTTTTACTTGCGCAAGCGTTGGGTTAGAAGGACGCTCGGTCATAGAACGAATTCAATCAACTTCTTGACGTTGTCTTCGATTGGTGCAGTGCCGTCGAGGACTAATTCAGCATTAGTTGGTGGTTCGTAATCTTGACCAACACCAGTGAGGTTTGGAATCTCGCCCGCTGCAGCTTTTGCATACAAGCCCTTCGGATCGCGTTCGCGAGTGACTTCAACTGGGGTTTTGACCCAAACTTCAACGAATTCGCCTTCCTCGAAGAGGGCGCGAGCGGCATCGCGGTCTTCTTTGAACGGAGAAACCAGAGCGACAATGGTGATTAGGCCAGCGTCGGTCATGATGTGAGCAACCTCAGAAACGCGGCGAACGTTTTCGGCGCGGTCTTCTTTAGTGAAACCGAGGTCTTTGTTAAGTGTTAAGCGAAGGTTGTCACCATCAAGAATGTAGGTGTGGTGGCCTAGACCGTAAAGCGCGCTTTCGAAAGCGTTTGCGATTGTGGACTTACCAGAACCAGAAAGGCCCGTCATCCAAATCACTTTTGCTTTTTGAGCTTTTTGTTTTGAACGAGATTCTTTGTTTACTTCGTAGTGGTGTTCAACAACATTTGCGCTTCGGCGAAGTGTGTGAACCACCATACCAGCAGCAACAGTATTCAAAGTGGTGCGATCAACAAGTATGAAGTTTCCAGTTTCACGGTTGATGTCGTAGTGATCTAGCGAGATTGGTTGGTCGGTTGCGATTTCAACTAGACCGATTTCGTTCATTTGCAAAACTCGAGCTGATTCATGATCACCATTGTGAATGTTCAACTTGTGACGAATGGCTGTGACGATTGCCGGAACTGTTGTGCTGCCACTGATTAAGTAGTAACTGCGGCTGTGGATCAATTCGTTTTCGCCAAGCCAAACCATGTTTGCAGTGAAACGGTTTGCTGGTTCGATGAAGTTGTTCGCAAGTTCAACCACGTCGCCACGGGTTGCATCAACATCTGGTGCAAGCACCATTGTGATTGCTGTTCCATCTTCGGCAGTTTCTAGATTGCCATCGAAGGTGACGAGTTCAGAAATTTTAGCTTTACGACGAGTTGGAAGTACGACAACTTCGTCACCAACTTTGAAAGTTCCACCAACAACAGTTCCAGCAAGACCGCGGAAGTTTTCGGCGCGAGAAATAATCTGCACGCCAAGGTGTGGTTTGGTGAGTGAACTTTCTTCAACATCAAAGTTTTGAATGTATTCAAGAAGTGTTGGGCCTTTGTACCAATCCATATTGGTGCTGCGTTCAACAACGTTGTCGCCAGCTAAAGCGCTAACAGGAATGAATGCGTGGTCCTTGATGCCAAGGCGTGTGATGGTTTCTGCCAAATCAGTTTTGATTTGGTTGTAAACAGTTTCACTGTAATCAACAGCGTCAAGTTTGTTGACAACGATGGTGATGCGAGAAACACCCATCAATGAACAGATAGTTAAGTGGCGCAAAGTTTGTGGGCGAATACCGCGAGATGCATCAAGCAAAACAAGTGAAACATCAGCGCGGGAGGCTGCGACAGCCATATTTCTTGTGTATTGCTCATGTCCTGGTGCATCTGCGATGATCAAACGGCGACCATCTAGCAAGTGCATTGAACGGTAAGCAACGTCGATGGTGATTCCTTGTTCGCGCTCTGCTTCAAGACCATCGGTCAACAAACTGAAGTCGATTTCACCGACAGCAATTGTTGAACCGGCACGACGAACATTTCGAGCTGCACCAACAGTGTCGTGTGGCACAGAATCTGTTTGAACTAGAAGGCGTCCAATAAGTGTTGATTTTCCGTCATCGACAGAACCGCAAGTAACAAGGCGAACAATTGGCTTTTGCATTAGAAGTAACCCTCAGTCTTCTTCTTTTCCATTGAATCTTCTTTGTCACCATCGATTAGGCGAGTTGCGCGTTCTGAAACTTTAACTTCCAAAACTTCGTCCATTACTTCTTTAAGTGTTGTTGCGGTGCTTTCAACAGCTGCAGTTAATGGGTAGCAACCAAGTGTGCGGAAACGAATCATTTTCATTACAGGTGTTTCACCTGCTTCTAGTGGGTAACGCTCATCATCAACCATGATCATTTGTTCACCGCGGAAAACAACTGGACGTTCTTTAGCGAAGTACAAAGGATTAACTGGAATATTTTCTTGATGAATGTATTGCCAGATATCTGATTCGGTCCAATCAGAAAGTGGGAACACGCGCATTGTTTGTTCGGGCGCGAGACGTGTGTTGTATGTGCGCCAGAGTTCTGGACGTTGTTGTCGTGGATCCCAACGGTGTCCCGGTTCGCGAACAGAGAAGATGCGTTCTTTTGCGCGACTGCGTTCTTCGTCGCGTCGGCTTCCACCGAATGCTGCGTCGAAACCATGTTTGTCTAGCGCTTCGCGCAATGCAACAGTTTTCATAACGCGGGTGTATTCAGAAATTCCGGAAGTGAATGGATTAACTCCATCTTTAACGCCTTGTTGATTTGATTCAACAATCAGGTTTAAGTCGTATTGCTTGACGATGTCATCGCGGAAGGTGATCATCTCTTTGAATTTCCAGGTGGTATCGATGTGCATCACCGGGAATGGAATCTTGCCTGGAGAGAATGCTTTGCGGGCGAGGTGCAGAAGTACTGCTGAGTCCTTGCCGATCGAGTAAAGCATGACTGGTTTGCGGAAAGCCGCTGCGGCCTCGCGGAAAATCTCGATGGATTCGTTTTCGAGAGCCTTCAGAACGCTCTTCATCTAAACCGTGCTTTCCTTATTATTAAGTGTGAAATCGGCGGAAGTTTACCTTGACCTAATTAACTAGTCGGGACATTGAAGTTCACGATTTAGTCTCCTTTTGTGAGCGAAAAGAGCGCTTTTTGTGAGCATTCGAAGCTCTTTTGGGGCGTTAGGCTGTGGTCATGCCCAAAATTGTGACGGTTATTGGACTCGGATACCTCGGAGCAACCCATGCGGTGGCTATGGCCGAATTCGGTCATACCGTGATCGGAATTGAGCCAGACGAGAGCAAATTGAGAGCTTTTCGTGAGGGAAAGGTTCCTTTTTATGAGCCTGGACTCGAGGAAGCCCTCGATCGGGCTATCAATTCGGGCAAATTGAGCTTTGCGACTGAGCACTCAGAAAGTTCACGAAATGCTCACGCCCACTTTATTTGTGTTGGCACTCCACAGTCAGATGGCAGTTACGCCGCCAACACCACCTATGTTTTTGATGCCGCTCGGGAAGTAGCCAAATGGATTAGCCCAGATGCAGTAGTAATAGGTAAGTCGACAGTTCCGGTCGGGACAGCTGCTGAACTACAAAAAGAAATGTCATCAGTTGCTGGCTTCGAGGTTGATTTGATTTGGAATCCAGAATTCTTGCGCGAAGGAACCGCGCTCGAAGATTCGCTACATCCAGATCGCGTTGTGATTGGTGGCGGAACTCCAAACGGCATTTCAATCTTGAAAGAAATTTACGAACCTATCGTTAAATCCGGGACTCCAATTGTTGAAATGGATTTACAAACGGCCGAGCTAGTCAAGACTGCAGCAAACTCATTCCTTGCAACAAAAATTTCTTTTATTAACGCCATGGCAGAAATTGCCGAAGTTTCTGGTGCAGACACAGTGAAGCTTGCTGAAGCAATTGGACTTGATGAACGAATCGGCAAACAATTCTTGAAAACCGGAATTGGTTTTGGTGGTGGATGTTTCCCGAAAGATATTCGCGGTTTCATTGCACGCGCTGAAGAACTCGGTGTCGGCGATGCACTCGACTTCTTGCGCGACGTTGATGCGGTAAATCTGCGTCGTCGTCAACGCGTGATTGATTTGTTGAACAAAGAACTTGGAACAGTTGCTGAGAAGAAGATTTTCGTATTAGGAGCAGCGTTCAAACCTAACTCAGACGACTTGCGTGACTCACCAGCACTAGCGGTTGCAACAAAACTTAAAGCGCTTGGTGCAAATGTTTTTATTCACGATCCAAAAGCTGGTGAAAAAGTTAAGACTGCTTTGCCTGAACTTAATGTCGTGGACAACCTCGCTGAGGGTTTCAGTATGGCGAGTGCTGTTGTGCTTGCGACTGAATGGGATGTATACAAACAAATTGATCCAGAACTCAGCGGCACTTTGATGGCGCAAAAAGTTGTGGTTGATGGACGTAACGTGCTTGATGTTGAAAAATGGCGCAATGCAGGCTGGAAGATTTACGCTCTCGGTCGCGCGATTGCAAACGAGGTTGGTGGCCAATGAGCAAGGTAATTAAGGCAGTAATTCCAACTGCAGGTATGGGCACTCGCTTTCTGCCAGCAACAAAGGCGCTGCCTAAAGAAATGCTGCCAATCGTTGATAAACCAGTGATTCAGTATGTTGTTGAAGAAGCTGTTTCTGCTGGTTTGGTCGATGTACTTTTCGTTACAGGCCGAAACAAAAATGCGCTAGAGAATCACTTCGATCGTTTTGGTGAACTAGAAAAGCACTTGAAGGATCGTGGAGACCAAGAACTTCTTGAAAACGTGATGAATGTTGCGAACCTAGCAGACATTCATTACACCCGCCAAGGAAATCCTCGCGGTCTTGGTCACGCAGTGCTTTGTGGCAAGCGACATGTTGGGCGCGAACCTTTCGTTGTTCTACTCGCTGACGATGTGATGCAGCCAGGCAGTGATTTGCTGAAGCGAATGATTGAACTACAAGAATCTAAGAATGCAACAGTTATTGCGTTAATGGAAGTTGAATCTTCAGAAACTCATCTTTATGGTTGTGCAAAAGTTGAAGCCACAGCAGATTCAGATGTTGTGAAGATTTTGGATTTGGTAGAAAAACCAAAAGATGGAACTGCGCCATCAAACTATGCAGTGATTGGCCGTTATGTGCTCAAGCCAGAGATTTTTGATGAGCTTGAAAAAACACAAGCGGGTGCGGGTGGAGAAATCCAATTGACAGATGCGATTCGTGAATTGGCTGTTGATGAGAATATCGCTGGACCGGTTTACGGAATTATTTACCGCGGCCCACGACATGACACTGGTGACAAGCTCGGATACTTAAAAGCCATTGTTGAATTTGGTTCACAACGTGAAGACATCGGACCTGAATTCAAAAACTGGCTTAAGTCATTCACTAAATAGAAAGATCAAAATGGCACGCGTTAATACTTACTTAAACTTTATGGGCAACACAGAAGAAGCATTCAATTTCTACGCAAAAGTTTTTGGCACCGAAATAACTTCGCTTTCACGTATGAAAGATTTCCCAAACAACAACGGCGCTGAACTTTCGGAAGAAGATTCAAACAAAATCATGAACGTGCAGCTACCTATCGTGGCTGGTCACGTTCTTATGGGAACAGATGCGCTTGAGTCAATGGGTCATCAATTAACTGTTGGAAACAACATCTCGATTTCGCTCGATGTTGATTCACGAGAAGATGCGGATCGGATTTACAACGCACTTGCAGTTAGTTCACCAAGCGGTTCTGGAATGGGCGATATGCCGTGGGGTGCTTACTGGGGTTCTTGCGAAGACCAATATGGAATTCGCTGGATGATTTCTTTCGCAGGTTAATTAAATTTCGAGCTAAACAAATAGATAGGTACGAGAAATAAATATGTTAGTTACTGTTTTATCAGCACTAATGGTTCTGGTTTCGGTTGGGTCAGGATTTGGAAAACTTAAAAAAGTTCCACAAGTTATGCAGAGCATGGAAGCTGTTGGGGTAAAACCAAATCAAGTTCCTATTCTCGCGGCTCTAGAAATCGCTGGTGGTGCTGGACTCGTGATCGGCGTTTGGATACAACCGCTTGGTCAATTGGCCGCAGTTTGCTTAGCTTTTTATTTCGCTGGAGCTGTTATCGGTCACCTCAGAAAAAAGCATGGACTTGCAGAATTTGGTCCAGCACTCGTGATTCTTTTAATTGCAGTAGCTAGCGCGTATTTACAGTTGCAGCGCTAGTTCTTAAATTGGAAGGCCCCACTTTTGTGGGGTCTTTTCGTTTGCGGAGACGAGAGGAACCCTCGGCGCGTAGCGCCTCCTCCCAAATCCCCGCCATCCTTAGCAAAAACAAATAAACCCACCAGAAGGTGGGCTTTACTTGTTTGCGGAGACGAGAGGATTTGAACCTCCGAAGGGTTTTACCCCTTACCTCATTAGCAGTGAGGCGCACTCGACCGGACTATGCGACGTCTCCCCGCCCGATTTCTCGAGCGAGCGAAGGATACTCGGCTAAACCCTCACCCCAAATTCGTGCTGATTTAGGGGATTTTCCCCTTAGAAAAGTCGGTCTAATTTCTTCTTTTTTACAAGGTTTGCATAGTCCCATTGAATGGATTTTGATTCCTTCAAGAGTCTTTTTAAAAGAGTTTTCTTAACTTCCGAAATCTCCTGGAAAACCATTCCCGCCGCTTTGAATTTTCCGCTAGCAACTAATCCAGGAGTTTCGAAAGACTGGCCGCTCCAGAAAAGTATTTCAACACCAGCTTTCTTGATGCTGTAACCCACGATTGGATTTCCATCAAGAAACCAGACTGGATGACCGTGCCAAACTTTTCCCTCCGCCTTCGGAATTTGTTTGACAATAAGTTCTTGTAGAAGTTCGCAGATTGCTATCTGATCTTTGTTAAGTGCCTTGTTGTATTTCAAGATGTCATTCACTTTTAAATTAAACCTTTACACTCTGGCTTAGGACCGCCGTTCACGTTGCCGTAGCGGTGGAAGGTGATTGCAACCGATTGTTCAAGCAACCAACGAGGCGCTTCGATATCGCCGCGTTGTGCGACTGGTCGATGATCCACTGAAATACCGCGAGCAAGAAGTTCACTTACTGGTGGTTTGATTGCTGCTAGCCAACGGACTTTTGCAACATCACCAATGGAGTCGTTCACCGAAGCAAATGCAACTTTAACTTTCATCAGGTCAGCGATTTTTTGAATCAAAACCAATTCTTCATTTGCTGTGGTTTCGTCAGAGACGACCAAAATTGGTTTGTCATAGCGACGATAGCGTTGGTAATTCTTTTCGATAGTTAATCCAGAACGATCAATTGCTTGTGATCCAATTTTTTCCCACCAATTACGTGCACCATAAAGCGCTGCTGGAACTTCAGTAACTTTAGGCCAATCGCGCAAAGTGTTGACGTAATTCAAACCACCAGCTTTTGCATTTGGTCCAACTGATGATTTCTTCCAACCACCGAAAGGTTGGCGATTAACAATTGCACCTGTGGTTCCGCGGTTTACATAAAGATTGCCTGCGCGCATTCCATTAATCCAAGTTGCACATTCAGTTTCATCAAGAGATTGAATACCTGCAGTTAACCCAAACTCGGTTTGGTTCTGCCACGCGAGTCCAGTTTGAAAATCAGGTGATTCGATTACTGCAAGCACTGGACCAAACCATTCGTTTTGGTGTGACCATGAACCAGCTTTAACTCCAAGCTTCACGCCTGGTCGCCAAAGGTTGCCAGCTTGATCAAGTTGCTTTGGTTCAACTAACCAAGATTCGCCTGGTTCAAGTGTTGTTAGTGCTCGCTGCAAGTTTGATTCTGGTTTTCGAATTACTGGACCAACTGTGGTGGAGAAATCCCAACCAGCTCCAACACTTAATGAATTAGCTGCGTCAGAAAGCTGACTAACAAAACTTGGATTGTTATAAATTGTTGAATCAACGATTGCCACAGAAGAAGCAGAACATTTTTGACCAGCATGACCAAAAGCTGATTGAACAAGATCTTTGACTGCAATATCTATATCTGCATACGCTGTAATCAACATTGCATTCTTGCCACTTGTTTCCGCCATCAAATTGATTTCTGGATTCCAGTTAGTAAACATTGCAGCGGTATCAAAAGCACCAGTGAGAATCACACCATTAATTTCTGGATGAGTAACTAAATACTTGCCGTTTTCGTCGTCACGCATCGGTAGGAATTGCAAAACATCTTTCGGAACTCCGCCTTCCCAGATTTGGTTAGCGAGCACCCAAGCTGTTGCAACCGTTTCTGGTGCTGGTTTGAGAATGACTGTGTTTCCTGCTGCGAGCGCTGCAAGAACGCCACCTGCTGGGATTGCGTAAGGAAAGTTCCAAGGTGGAACGATTAGAACTGTTCCTAGCGGAGAAGAGTTCTCGAAGTTCTTGGCACTCGTTGCATAAAAACGGGCGAAGTCGATGGCTTCGGAGATTTCTGGGTCAGCTTCGGCAACTGTCTTTCCAGCATCGCGGCTCATCACTGCAATCGTTTGAGCTGTTTGGTTATGCATTACATCCGCAACTCGGAACAAAATCTCTTTTCGTTCTTCGATTGACTTGGCAGACCAAGAAGTGAGTGCAGTTTTCGATGTTTGGACGGCAGTGTCTACATTTTCTTTTGTGCCAACGTTGTAGAGATACCAAACACTGCTGTTTTCGGACGGATCCGTGCCGTTTTCGAAATCACTAGTTGTAACGACTTCACCGCCAACAACCATTGGGATGTCATTAAAGTTCGCTGATTTAACTTTTGCAATTTCGGTTTGCATCGCTTTTACGAAGTTTGGATTCGTAGGATCCTCTTCCCACTGATTCTCAAAAGAGTTACTGGAGTAATGCAATTCTTGGTGACGATATGAGCCAGTAAAAATCTTGTGCCGCTCTTTCACAGAATTCAAGAATCGGTTTAGCTGTTCATCAAACTTCTTCGGATTCTTAGAAATTTCAAAAGTTGCTTTCAAATAATTCTCATCCGAAGTGTTTTCATCGAGACGACGAACTAGATATGCAACTGCCGCAGCGAAATCGCTTTTCTTTGTGACTGGTGCATAAAGCAAAACCGGATGACCAGATCGCGTGAGTGTTAATGCCTCAGAGTTGGCCATGCCTTCAAGCATTTCAATATCTAGCTGGGCAAGCACTCCACGTTCACGCGCAACTTCGATAGCCCAAGTCACATGGAAAAGGTTGTGCGAAGCAATACCGATACGAACAGCTTGGGAATTTTCCAGACGCAATGCAGTGTCAATCAAACGCGCATACGAAGCATCCACATCCGACTTAGTTTTGTAAGGTGCGGCATTCCAGCCGTGAAGTTCTGCTTCCGCGCTCTCCATTGCAAGGTTCGCGCCTTTGACCAGGCGGATTTTGATGGGGCTGCCGTGCTCGGAGAAGCGTTGTTTCGAAAACTCAACAAGTTCTTCGAAATACTGATGTGATTCCGGTAAATAAGCCTGAATAACTATTCCGGCATTCATTTTGGCAAACTCAGGTTCAGCCAATACTGACTTAAATGCTGCAACCGTCATTGGAAGGTCCCGATACTCTTCCATATCTAGGTTGATAAAAGTTTCGTATGCAATTCCTTCGCGATACAGCACTCGCATTTTTTCGCTGACTCGTTTTACCGAGTTCTCGAAATCAATTGTGATGATTTGAGCAACTACGGCAGAAAGTTTTACTGAAATGTAATTCACATCAGGACGACGAATCATTCCAAGAATCAAATCAAGACGCGCTTGAGCTTCGTGATCACCAAGAACGGCTTCTCCAAGAACGTTGATGTTTAGTGAGATTCCATCTTTCGTTCTTGATTGCAAATGATTTCGAAGTTGTGCTTCTTCGTATGGAAGAATTTGGCTCTTGGAAAGTATGCGAATTGTTTTGTGAACTATTGCTACCGAAAGTTTTGGTAGGGCGCGAGAAACTAAACCGAGACTTTTAAGTCCAACTGCATTTATTAGGCCAAAGCCAGTTAACGATGCACTTTTTGCGGCGCGACGAAAAATTCCTGCAGAAGCTGATGGAGACTGAATTCGCATCACTTCATCGGTCAATGTAATTGTGGCTTGAATAGCTTTTTGATCTTTGAATAAACGTGAAACTCTGCGGCGGGAAGATTTTTCGTCAAATTTTCGATTCTTGTCTGACTGGTTCATCAATTCACGAACATGTTGCACTGAACGTGTTGTTAGCTCATCTATTGTTGAATCAGTTTCAAACGGCATTGTTTGCACTTTCCCTAAAGTCTGAACTGCAGTCTATGAGAGAAATATGTGAATTTGAGAGGGTGGTGACAAAACAAAAAGGCGCCCAATGGACACCTTTTTCATTTGCGGAGAGGGTGGGAGCCGTCAGAGCTCGGAGAGCTCTTCCTCCCAAATCCCCATGTCCAAATAAAAATAAAGAAGGCCCCGAAGGACCTTCTTTATTTTTGCGGAGAGGGTGGGATTTGAACCCACGGTGGCTCTCACCACGACGGTTTTCAAGACCGTTCCATTCGGCCGCTCTGGCACCTCTCCCGGAACAGCGAGCGAATTGTGCCACGCCTTCGACCATAGGAGAACCACGCCTAGGGACTGTCAGGTTTCACTCTTATGGTGCGCCCGCTAGTTCACAAAAAGTGAATGCATCACATAACTTAAAAAGGGGTCGTATGTCAGATTTTCTGGCGATCGTGGTGTCGGGGGACACAGTTCTAAATGTGGTTGATTTCGATCGACCTGTTTGCTTCAAACCAGGCAATGTGCAGGGTTTGAGAGTTATTCCAGATATGAAATATTTCATCACTGACGCATTAGCGGTTTTACGTGATGGAGTTCTAGAAAACTGCGAAAGCTCTTGCAAATCTAAAGTTGATGGTTTGAATGATTTTTCTGAAAATCATGTTTGCCCGCACATTGAGTCGGCACGTAAAAAAGTTCGTAGTCATAACGAACCAATCATCGTGCTGCACAACTCAGATTTGGACCCGCATATTTTGGGTGACTTAAATGAGTTCGCCCACCGCCCCGTTGTGCAGAAGTTGCACAAAGAGAACGGTGAGCGTCTCAATTTGATCTAACTAAAGTCAGGTTTATTTAATTACTTTAAATGATCCTGACTTGTTAGCTGTTTGGTTTCCAGCTTTCACCTTCAATGAATATTTGCAAGTGCCCGCTTTCAAACCTTGAATACCGGTTTTGGTGGCCTTGCAAATTTTCTTTGATGAAGACTTGATGGTAATAGTCACCTTCGCACCTGCTGGTACAGATTCATTCGCTGCCAATATTCCTAGATCAACAAGAAGGTTTTTGATCTTGCGCAGTT
>JBDKLK010000018.1:0-14994 GCA_039795655.1 Actinomycetota bacterium | reverse complement strand
CCCACCCGAAAATCCGTTGTTCTAGTCACAGGGTCAACCCCCTGCGTATAGCCCCGTAAACTCTGCCGCTTAAACGAAAGGGCACTTTCCGTGGCTTCAAAAAATGTTGGCTCAACAGCGCGCCCATTAATCGCGCTCCTGTTAGCTACCGTGAGCATCTGCGCTTGGGCATTCTGGCCAAGCGATCAAGCGAACACTCCTAAGTTAGGACTCGACTTACGAGGTGGAACACAGGTTCGCCTGACGCCAAAGACTGTTTCAGGTGGAGAGATCACCGACAGTCAACTAGGGCAGGCAGTCAACATCATTCGCCAACGTGTCAATGGTCTAGGTGTTGCAGAAGCAGAGGTTTCAACCGAAGGAAGTGGCAACAGCGCAGCTATCTTGGTTTCAATTCCAGGCGTCTCACAACAAAACATTGCCGATGTTCTGAAACAAACTGCGCTTCTTTCGTTTCGTCCGGTTGAAGCAGAAGTCGCAAGTCAAGCGCCTACCGCTGCATCTGAAGGCTTAATTGCGCCAATCTCTTCTGATACAAATGACAAGGCTCTACAAACTGCATTTGTGAATATCGACTGCACAAATCCAGCTACTCGTCAGGGTGGCGAAATTGAAGATGCAACAAAATGGATTGTGACTTGTTCACGCGATGGTTCAGTTAAGTACTTGTTACAACCAGCATTTATTAAAGGTGAAACCATCACTGACGCGCGCGCAGAGATTCCACAAAACTCAGCGGCGTGGCAGGTAAGCCTTGATTTCAATGATGAAGGTAGCGCACAGTTAGCTGATGCTTCGAATTTGCTTTACAAGAAAACTTCACCTCAAAATCAATTTGCAATTGTTATTGATGGCTTGGTGTTTTCTTCTCCTTATTTCTCTGAACCAATTTTGGGTGGAAGTGCTTCAATCACAGGTCAATTCACTCAAGAAGAAGCACAAGATTTATCGTCAGTGCTTCGCTATGGTTCTTTGCCATTAACACTTGAATTGGCCGAAGTAACATCACTTTCGCCAACACTTGGTCAAGGACAACTTGATGCAGGAATCTTGGCTGGTGCACTCGGCTTGTTCCTTGTGATGATCTACTTGATCGTTTACTACCGTGCACTTGGTCTAGTTGCCGTCTTCTCATTGGTGGTTGCTGCTGTTATTACTTATGCATCTGTAGTAGCACTTGGTAAGCAAATTGGATTCACATTAACTCTTGCTGGCATTGCTGGCGCGATTGTCGCGGTTGGTATTACTGCGGACTCGTTTATCGTCTATTTCGAGCGTATTCGTGACGAAATTCGTGAAGGGAAGAGTCTCAAAACTGCAGTCAACGCGGGCTGGGTACGCGCACGACGCACAATCCTCGTCGCAGACTTTGTATCGTTACTTGCAGCTGTGGTTCTATATATTCTGAGTATCGGTAGCGTGCGAGGTTTCGCCTTCACGCTTGGACTAACAACTCTTATTGACGTTTTTGTTGCACTGCTATTTAGCCGACCTATGGTTGTGATTTTCACTCGCAACAAGTGGTTCGCTAATGGCTCACCAATGACTGGTTTATCAGCCACTCGCCTCGGTCAGGTTGCACCGAAAGCTAATTCAGAAAGTGCAGGCATCTAAATGACAAAGCTTGGCGTTTTAGGTTCAAAGCTTTACCGCGGCGAAGTTTCATTTGATTTTGTAGGTCGCAAGAAACTTTGGTACACGCTTTCTGGTGTGATCTTGGTGCTAGCTGCAGTTGGGCTTTTCGGCCGCGGTTTGAATCTTGGGATTGAGTTCAAAGGTGGCGCTGAATTCCAGATTGTGTCAACTACAGACGGTGTAGATCAAGCAAAGTCTGTAGCAATCTCAGCTGGAGTCGAAAATCCAATCGTTACCCAACTGGGCAACGGCACTATCCGTATCCAAACTCCAGAGCTTTCAGAAGATGTCCGTAATGGCCTGGTTGCAGATTTAGCTAGTTCTTTCAATGTTTCTGAATCTGAAGTGCGTGTTCAAATTGTTGGACCATCTTGGGGCAGTGACATCACAGGGAAAGCGCTGAACGCACTTCTTGTTTTCCTAGTTCTTGTATCAGTTTTCTTGGCAATAGCTTTCGAGTGGAGAATGGCAGTTGCTGCTCTCATTGCACTCTTGCACGACGTTGTTATCACGATCGGTATCTACGCTCTGACAGGTTTTGAAGTTACCCCAGCTACTGTGATTGGTGTACTTACAATTCTTGGTTTCTCTTTGTACGACACGGTTGTTGTTTTCGACAAAGTTAAGGAAAACACCAAGAACATTGGCCGTCAAAATCGCTACTCATATTCCGCAGCAGCAAACTTGGCATTGAATCAAACCTTGGTTCGTTCTATCAACACATCTATTGTGGCCCTATTACCTGTTACTGCAATTCTTGTAATTGGAGCAGGTGTCTTAGGAGCGGGAACGCTGCGAGATCTTTCACTTGCGTTGTTCGTAGGTATGTTGGCTGGTACTTATTCATCTATCGCGATTGCAACACCAGTTCTTGCGCAATTAAAAGAACAAGAACCAGAAATGCGTAACCTTGCAAAGCGTGCTTCAAATAAAGCTGCAGTGGCTAACGTTGAATCAATTGCAACAGAGGTTTCATCAATTGAGTTTGAAACTGGTCCTCGTAACCAACCACGCCGTAAGTCACGAAGTAAGCGATAAAAATGAGCGCTTTAGATCGTCTGATTCGGGTAATTCCTGATTGGCCATCTCAAGGCGTCAGTTTCCAAGACCTGACCGGTGTACTTGCCGATGCAAACGGTCTGCGCGAAATTAGTGTTGACCTAGCAGCGCCATTCAAAGATCAAAAAATCGACGTGGTTGCTGGTATGGAAGCACGTGGATTTATTGTTGGCGCTGCTGTAGCTCGACAGCTTGATGTTGGATTTATCGCATTGCGCAAAGCAGGCAAACTTCCAGGAATTGTCCATAGCGCTACATACGCTTTGGAATACGGCACTGCAACTCTCCAAGTTCATCAAGAAGATGTGAAGCCTGGAACTAGAGTTTTGATTATTGACGATGTATTGGCAACAGGTGGAACTGCTAGAGCCGCTGCACAACTAATTGAATCTGGTGGAGCAGAGGTAGTTGGTTTCGGTTTCATTCTGAATTTGGATTTCCTAGGTGGAGTAGAAAAAATTTCCCAATATCCAATTCATACGCTTCGTACCATTTATGCTTAGGTAAAGATTTCGGAGGTGAACGGTGTCACGAGAAGTTGAGTCAACTCGTAACACTGCTTCGGGTGCCGATTTACAGTCAAACTATCCCGCAGTGGTTTCAAGTTTGGCAGACGAGTTCAATCAAATAGTTGAAACAGTTCAAGGTTTTCATCCCAAGACCGATGTGGCTTTGCTCGAAAGAGCTTTCGATCGTGCGGCTTACTATCACCGCTATCAATACCGCAAGAGCGGTGAGCCTTATATAACCCATCCTTTGGCAGTAACCTTTATTCTTGCTGATCTCGGCATGACAGCACCTACTCTGGTCGCTTCACTTTTGCATGACACAGTTGAAGATACCGATTACACCCTTGAGCAGTTGACCGAAGATTTTGGATCAGAAGTTGCTCATCTTGTAGATGGCGTTACCAAACTAGACAAAGTTAAGTATGGGCAAGCCAGCGCTGCGGAGACTGTTCGCAAAATGGTGGTTGCTATGGCTCGAGATATTCGAGTTCTAGTTATCAAACTCGCTGACCGCTTGCACAACATGCGAACCCTTGGCGCGCTCGAAGGAAGTAAGCAAGAAACTAAGGCTCGCGAAACTCTAGAAATTTTCGCGCCACTCGCGCATAGACTTGGAATGAACACAATCAAGTTTGAACTTGAGGATTTAAGTTTCAAATACCTTTACCCAAAACGATACGAAGAAATTGTTCGACTGGTGAATCAAAAAGCTCCTGAAAGACAATTGGAACTAGATTCACTTTTGTCTGAGATCAGAGCAGATTTGCAAAGTGGAAATGTGCAGGCAATCGTTTCTGGTCGCCCAAAACATTTTTATTCTGTTTACCAAAAAATGATTGTTCGTGGTCGGGAACTTGACGATATTTACGACCTAATCGGTATCAGAATTTTGGTGGATTCGGTCGGGGATTGTTATTCAGTGTTGGGACGAATTCACGCAAAGTGGAATCCAGTTCCTGGACGATTTAAAGATTACATCGCGATGCCTAAGTTCACTATGTATCAATCTCTTCACACCACTGTGATTGGCCCTAAAGGGAGACCAGTCGAGTTTCAGATTAGAACGCACGAGATGCATAAACAGGCTGAATACGGCATCGCGGCACATTGGCGCTACAAGCAAGGTGCAGATACAAAAAACACCGACGACTTGGGTTGGCTAAGACAGCTTTTGGATTGGCAGCGTGAGGCCGAAGATCCGGATGAGTTCCTGGATTCTTTGCGTTATGACCTTGCATCAAAAGAAGTTTATGTATTTACGCCGAAAGGCGATGTGATGGGTCTGCCAATTGGCTCGACTCCAGTTGATTTTGCTTACGCAGTTCACACGGAAGTTGGACATCATTGCGTTGGAGCAAAAGTAAATGGAAAGCTTGTTCCGCTCGAATCAACTTTGATTAACGGCGACGTTATTGAGATTTTCACATCTAAAGCTGATTCAGCAGCCCCAAGTCGAGACTGGCTCAACTTTGTCCAAAGTTCACGCGCCAAAGCAAAGATCAAAGGTTGGTTCACTAAAGAACGCCGCGAGGATGCCGAAGAACAGGGTAAAGAAGCAATCATTCGAGGCATGCGAAAGCAAGGCTTGCCGCTGCAGCGCCTTATGACTCCACAAGCAATGTCTACTCTGGCTCTTGATCTGCGTTTTGCCGATGTGGACGGTTTGTATGCGGCTGTAGGTGAAAATAAAATTTCAGCAGCATCAATCATCCAAAAACTTCTTCTCAGCCATGGCGGAGAAGAAGGGGTGCTTGAGGATTTGTCTGAAGCCATCATCCCAACAAAAGTTCGCACGAACAAAGGTTTACCTCAGGGAGACCCCGGAGTAAGTGTTGCAGGCGCAGCCGATGTAATGGTAAAACTTGCAAGATGTTGTACTCCAGTTCCAGGCGACGAAATTATCGGGTATGTAACTCGCGGCAGTGGTGTTAGCGTCCATCGTAAGGATTGCAACAACATCCAAGCTCTTGAACTTGAGAAAGATCGTTTGACTGAGGTTGTTTGGCAACCGCGTCACAACAGTGTTTTCCTTGTAAACATTCAGGTTGAAGCTCTAGACCGTGCAAGACTTCTTTCTGATGTTACGAAGACTCTGAGCGATCAACATGTCAATATCTTGAGCGCCTCGGTCACAACCACCAGAGATCGGGTAGCGTTGTCTAGATTTACATTTGAGATGTCAGATCCGAGACAGCTCGGCTCCGTCATGCAATCAGTCCGCCAGATCGATGGAGTTTATGACTGCTATCGCGTTTAGGCGTGTTTCATAGCTGCTTCAAGCATTGCTTGAGCATTTGCAAGTTGAGCTTCTAGTTTTGAAACATCTTTTGATCCAGAGGCCTTAGCTTTGGCAAGTTTTTCAGAAATCTGGTCAACAGAATCTTGGAACTTGCTCGCCGTATTCGCAGCGAAAGCTTTACGGCTCGGATCGTTTTTGCGCCATTCTTCTTGTTCTACCTCTTTGATGGCAGATTCAACAGCTTTTAGGCGAGAATCGACAGCAGCGATATTCGCGCGTGGAACATGGCCAATCTTTGACCACTTGTCCATGAACGCTTTGAACGCCTTTTTGGCTGCGGCTAAATCTGTCACCGGAAGAATTGCTTCCGCTTCCTTAAGTAATTCAAGCTTCTGCGTTAAGTTGCCACCAAACTCTTCGTCGCGAACAGAGAGTGCAGCTGAGCGGGCATCGAAAAATACTTGTTGGGCAGCTTTGAATTTGTTCCAAAGAGCGTCATCGTCTTTACGGTTACCGCGTGGAGCATTACGCCACTGATCCATTAATGCCTTGAACTTATTTGCAGTACCTGTCCAGTCTGTTGACTTAGAAAGTTCTTGAGCTTGATTGATAAGGTCGTTTTTGATGGCTTTGGAAGCTGCACTTGCTTTTGTTAATTCAGCGAAATGTGTACGGCGAGCTTTGTCGAAGTCTTGACGTGCTGCACTAAAGCGCTTCCATAGAACTTGTTCCGCCTCGCGTTCACCACGTGGAAGCTTTTTCCATTCTTCAAGTAAAACTGCGAAACGTTCTTGGGTAGCTTTCCAAGCGTTCGACTTTGCAAGTTTTTCTGCTTCATCAGCAATTGAAGAACGTTTTACTAATGCGGCTTCTCGAGCTGCAGCTTTAGCGGCACGCTTTTCAACGGCTAGTTTTTCACCAAGCTCACGCAGTTTCGCCGCGAAGGCTGGGAATACATCTAAATCTCCAACAACGTTCGGATTTTCTTTTTGTGACTCCAAACGTTTTGCAAGTTCGACAGCACCTTCTGGGCTACCTTTTCCTGCTTCTAGGCGACTGATTGTCAGAGAAACTTCGGCGACAAGAGTTTCGTATTTATTTACATAAAAAGCTATCGCTTCTGCAGGTGTACCAATTGTGTACTGACCAATTTGAACTTCACCAGTTGCAGTAGTAACAAAAACTGTGCCATCTTCTGTAGCTCGTCCGTGTTGTGAATTAACTGTCATTGCATTCCCTTACTGGTTGGAGTCTGCAGATTCGCTAGGTGAATCTGTTGGAGACTTGGAATAGTCAGTGTCGATTGTGTATCTAGCTGATTTGATTCCAATTGGTTGAGTTGGTGGACCATCGGTTCCTGTAGTTGCGCCCTGTTCTGCAAGTCGAGTGACAATGTCGAGGCCTTGAATTACGTGACCGAAGATTGAGTAGTTAGCGCCAAGTGTTGTGTCTTCGTAGACGATGAAGAACTGGCTGCCGTTAGTTCCAGGACCACTGTTCGCCATTGCAATAGTGCCCGCTGGATAGTTATTTGTTTTTTGCTTTGGAAGATTTTCATCGGCGAATTGGTAACCAGGACCGCCAGTACCGGTGCCCGTTGGGTCGCCACATTGGAGAACAAACAGACCACTTGTGGTAACTCGATGACAAGGGGTTTGATCGAAGTATCCAGATTCTGTTAGGAACAACATAGAGTTAACTGTTTTTGGAGCTTTCTTATGTTCAAGTTCAACCACAATCTGACCGCAGTTTGTGTTTAGCACCCATTGATATGAATCTTTGGACAAGTCAACTTTTTCAGCCTTATCGAAGCTTCGTGCAGCAGAGACTCCTTCTGGAGCTTTGCCGCAGTAGAGATTCGAAGTCTTTGTGTTAGTTGGCTGTGCAGTGACTTCCTGAGAACTGAATTTGTTCCACCCAATGACGATTGCAATTAATGCAATCAATGCTGCAGGAAGGAAAACTGACCGATTTCTTTTAGCCACACCAGCTCGAGATAGTTGTCTCTCACGTTTGGCTCTCGCTAGTTCACGTTCGCGCTTGTTTGATGAGGACACTGAAATCTCCTAAAGGGGGTAGGTGGGCAAGTGTATTAGGCTGAAAATCCTCCGATTGCCCTGTGTTTGGTTCGAATCATCAACTCCGAGAACTACACTTTGCCCCATCTCGCGAACCTTCGCGGGGGTCCTGTTCAGACCGTCTATCTGAAGGGTTTAGCCATGCTAATTGCCGGCTTCAGTGCCGGCCCCTGGTCCACCAATTGCTGGGTGGTATCTCCAGGAGCCAATTCTGAGTGTGTGGTTATTGACCCTGGCTACGACAGCCAAAATCGAATCAGCGAAATCATCGCGCAGAACAATCTCAAACCGATTGCAGTTCTTTTAAGTCACGGTCATATCGATCATATGTGGTCGGTTACCCCAATCGCTGATGGATATGAAATTCCCGCAATGGTTCACCAATCTGATCGGAATCTTTTAGCTGATCCAGTTAGTTCGCTGACTCGTGACTCTCAGAATCTCGTCAAAACTCTTGGCGGTAACTTCGTAGAACCAAATCGAGTTATTGAATTTGCAAACAATCAGAGAATTAACCTCGCTGGTTTGGATGTAGATGTATTGGTTAGTCCTGGACATACACCTGGATCGGTGATGTACAGATTTAACGATTCACAACAATCGATTTTGTTTAGTGGTGATGTTTTGTTCCAAGGGTCAATTGGTCGCACTGACCTACCGGGTGGAGATTGGGAAGCTATGCAAAAAACTTTGCAGACAGTTGTAATGCCTCTCGACGACGAATTAGTTGTCTTGGCAGGCCACGGAGAGCAAACCACCATCGGCGATGAAAAGAAATTTAACCCTTATCTTCAATTTCAAAACCAGGGAGGGCTTTGAAATGGCTGAAATCATTAATGCGCCAAAAGGTGTACCTGATTACGCAGGTGTAGATGGAACTGATTTCTTAACAGTTCGAAACGCCCTTGCAGAAAATGCCCAGCTTGCAGGTTACAACTACATAGAACTTCCTGTGTATGAAGATACGAATTTATTTGTACGCGGAGTTGGCGAATCAACTGATGTAGTTAGTAAAGAGATGTTCACCTTCAGTGATCGTGGCGATCGCTCAATCACGTTACGTCCCGAAGGTACTGCGGGAGTGATGCGCGCAGTTATTGAACACGGACTAGATCGTGGGCAACTTCCAGTCAAACTTTGGTATGCAGGACCGTTCTTTCGTGCGGAACGACCACAGGCTGGTAGATACCGTCAACTTCAACAGGTTGGTGTCGAAGCAATCGGTAATGATGATCCAGCGTTAGATGCTGAAGTGATTGCAATTGCTTACCACGGTTTTAAGGCCATTGGCCTAAAACAATTCACTTTGAAGTTGACTTCTCTTGGTTGTGCAACTTGCCGCCCACCGTATCGCGCAAAATTGCAAGACTTCTTGAAGCAGTTGAAACTAGACGAAGCAACTATGAAGCGAGCTGAAATAAATCCACTTCGTGTTCTAGATGACAAACGCGATGAGGTTCAAAAGCAACTTGTTGAAGCGCCATTACAAGTTGACCATTTGTGTGACGAGTGCACTTCGCACTATGACGAAGTTCGAAAGTTCTTGCGACTGAACAGTGTTTCGTGGGAAGAAGCTCCAAGAATGGTTCGTGGTTTGGATTACTACACCCGGACAACTTTTGAGTTTGATCATCCTTTGCTTGGTGCGCAATCTGGCATTGGCGGCGGCGGCCGATACGACGGTTTAATGGAACAACTTGGCGGTCAAAAACTAAGCGGTATCGGTTTTGGACTAGGTGTTGACCGAACTTTGTTAGCCGCTAAAGCCGAGAATTTGGTGATCGCTGATCACAGTGTTGCGGACATATATTTAATTGCACTTGGTGAGCTTGCAAAGGAAGTTGCTGTATCGCTTTGTAGTCAGCTCCGCGAGGCAAAAATCAAAACCGATATGTCGTATGGCGATCGCGGCCTAAAAGGTGCGATGAAAGCGGCTGACAAACTAGAAGCTAAATACGTAGTTGTAATTGGTGATGGCGAGATTGAATCTGGTGAGCTAACCCTTAAACGAATGTCTGATGGTGAAACTCAAAAAATTATTAAAGAAGATTTAGTAAAAACAATGAGAAGAATGATCGAGGAGAAATAGTGTTAAGAACACACAAAGCGGGAGCGCTTCGCGCTAGCGATACAGGAACCACCGTAACTTTGGCTGGCTGGGTGGCGAAACGTCGCGATCATGGCGGGGTAGCTTTCATTGACCTGCGAGATTCTTCAGGTGTTGTTCAGGTGGTAGTTCGCGATGAACGCACTGCTCATATTTTGCGTAGCGAATTTTGTGTCAAAGTGGTTGGTGAAGTTTCTGCTCGCCCTGCTGGAAATGAGAATCCTGAACTTCCGACTGGCGCAATTGAAATCCTTGCAGATGTGGTTGATGTTCTAAGTGAATCTGCTCCGCTGCCGTTCCCAATTGATGATCACCTAGAAGTGGGTGACGAAACTCGCCTCAAGTGGCGTTACTTAGATCTTCGACGTTCTGGTCCAGCCGCGGCTTTGCGCATGCGCAGTAAAGTCAACCAGATTGCTCGTGATGTCTTGTTGGCCCATGAGTTTGTAGAAATCGAAACACCAACCCTTACTCGTTCAACTCCAGAAGGTGCACGAGACTTCCTTGTACCAGTGCGTTTGAAGCCAGGTAGTTGGTATGCGTTGCCGCAAAGTCCACAATTGTTCAAGCAGCTATTGATGGTCGCAGGTATGGAGAAGTATTTCCAAATCGCACGTTGTTACCGCGATGAAGATTTCCGTGCTGATCGCCAACCTGAATTTACCCAGCTAGATATTGAAATGTCTTTCATCGAGCAAGAAGATATTTTGGAACTAGGTGAAGAATTGGTCCGGGCGCTTTGGAAGGGTGCAATCGATTACACAATCGGTGACATCCCAAGAATGACTTACGCAGAAGCGATGCGCCTGTATGGAACAGACAAACCAGATTTGCGTTTCGGTCTTGAACTAGTTGATTTGACCGATTACTTCAGCAAAACTGAATTCCGTGTATTCCAGGCTGAACATGTAGGTGCCGTCGTAATGCCAGGAGGTGCAGATCAACCTCGACGCACATTTGATGCGTGGCAAGAATGGGCAAAGCAACGTGGCGCTAAAGGTCTGGCTTACGTAACCTTCGCTGAAGATGGCGAACTTGGTGGACCAGTTGCAAAGAACTTGAGCGATGTTGAACGTGAAGGTCTGGCCAAGGCGACAGGCGCGAAGCCTGGCGATTGTGTTTTCTTTGCAGCGGGTAAGAAATCAGATGCGCTTGGCTTATTAGGAGCGACCCGTCTTGAAGTTGGCAAACGGATTGGCGCAATCGATGAAAGCGCCTGGTCATTTCTTTGGGTGATTGATGCTCCCATGTTTGAACAAATTGAAAATGAAGATGGCAGCTCAGGTTGGACTGCAGTTCACCACCCATTCACTTCGCCAAATTCTGAATGGCTAGACAATTTCGAATCCGACCCAAGTAATGCACTTGCGTGGGCATACGACATTGTCTGCAACGGAAATGAAATTGGTGGTGGATCAATTCGTATTCACCAGGGTTCAGTTCAAGAGCGAGTTTTCAAATTGCTTGGACTCAGTGATGAAGAGGCGCAAGAGAAGTTCGGCTTCTTACTAGAAGCATTCAAGTTTGGACCACCACCTCATGGCGGAATTGCACTTGGTTGGGATCGAATTTGTATGTTGCTTTCAGGGGCAGCAAATCTTCGAGAAGTTATTGCGTTTCCGAAGACCGGTGGTGGCCACGATCCGCTAACTGGCGCACCGACACCAATTACACCTGCCCAACGTAAAGAAGCAGGCGTAGATTTCAAACCTGAAAAGAAAACCGAAAAGTAGTCAGCTACACCGTGTCTATTTTTGAGAATAAATCGCAAACTCCATTAGCAGTTCGGATGCGTCCAAAAAACGTATCCGAACTTGTGGGGCAATCGAAAATTCTCAAAGCTGGCACTCCGCTTAGAAGATTGCTTGATGGCGACGCAAAAGCGGCGGTAAGTATTTTGTTGTGGGGGCCGCCAGGAAGCGGTAAAACCACAATGGCACAAATGATCGCAACCGCCACGGATAGAAAATTCGTTGAGCTCTCGGCAATTTCTTCTGGCGTTAAAGATGTGAGAGACGTAATTGCGCAAGCTAAAGATTCTTTGTCTCAAGGTGGCGCAAATACTGTTTTGTTCATAGATGAGGTTCACAGATTTAACAAATCTCAACAAGACGCATTGCTTCCTGCTGTTGAAAACGGTTGGGTTACTTTGGTGGCAGCCACCACAGAGAACCCAAGCTTCAGCGTCAACGCGCCACTGCTTTCAAGGTCGATAGTTGTTCGCTTAGAAAAACTATCGAGCGATGAAGTGGCACAGCTACTCAATCGAGCAATTGATTCAAAAGATGGATTGGATAACCAAGTTCAAATCGCATCGGACGGTTTGGATTTCTTAGTTCGTCTTGCAGGTGGCGACGCTCGCCATGCATTGACTTTGCTTGAAGCATCAGCTGCTGTCGCGATTGCTAACAAGACTTTAATTGATGAAACTGCAGTTTCAGAAGCGGCGCAACATGCAATTGTTCATTACGATAAAGATGGCGACCAGCATTACGACATCATCAGCGCATTTATCAAAAGTATGCGCGGATCAGATGTTGATGCGGCATTGCATTATTTGGCGAGAATGATTGTGGCTGGAGAAGATCCACGATTTATTGCACGAAGGATTGTGATTCTTGCCAGTGAAGATATTGGTATGGCTGATCCAACAGCGTTACAAACGGCAATGGCTGCAATGCAAGCTGTCGCTCAAATCGGTATGCCAGAAGCTTCTTTGACACTTGCGCAAGCAGTTATCCATGCATCGCTTGCGCCTAAGAGCAACTCAGTTGCAGTTGCAATTGAACGAGCAATTACCGATGTTAAGAATGGCAAAGGTGGAGATGTCCCAGCACCACTACGAGACGCGCACTATGCAGGAGCCACCAAGATCGGACATGGAGTTGGATACCAGTATCCACACGATTTAGAGCAGGGAATTGCGCAGTTCGATTACCTTCCGGTTGATTTACGCAATCGAAATTACTACGAGCCAAGTACGCACGGTCTAGAAAATCGGTGGGCGGACATTCTTAAGCACATCAAAACCCTTCTCAAAGGTGAGTCGGTAGGGTCTGCCACTGAAACTCATGGAGGTAAAGAGCAATGAAATCTGCTGACATTAGACAGCGTTTTCTAGATTATTTCGCAAAGAATGGGCACACAGTTGTACCTTCTGCGTCATTGCTTCTAGACGATCCAACTTTGTTATTCGTAAATGCCGGCATGGTTCCTTTTAAGCCATATTTTCTCGGTGAAGCAACGCCTGATTACTCACGTGCGGCTAGCGTTCAAAAATGTGTTCGTACCCTTGACATTGAAGAAGTAGGTAAAACCACTCGTCACGCATCATTTTTCCAAATGGCAGGAAATTTCTCATTTGGCGACTATTTCAAAGAAGGTGCAATTCCTTTTGCATGGGAATTGTTAACAGGTTCTGTCTCTGACGGCGGTTACGGTTTTCCTGAAGAAAAACTTTGGGTAACAGTTTATGAAGACGATGATGAAGCTGCCGAAATCTGGCACAAAAAAGTTGGTGTACCAAAAGAGCGTATCCAACGACGCGGTCAGATAGATAACTTCTGGTCAATGGGTGTTCCAGGACCTTGCGGTCCTTGTTCAGAAATCTATTACGACCGTGGTCCGCAATACGGAAAAGAAGGCGGACCGGTTGTAGATGAAGACAGATACCTTGAGGTTTGGAATCTTGTTTTCATGCAATTCGAGCGTGGAGCAGGCCCAGGTAAAGAAGGTTATCCAATCCTCGGTGAACTTCCTGCCAAAAATATCGATACAGGTATGGGTGTTGAACGCATGGCCGCGCTTTTGCAAGGCGTCGAAAATATCTATGAAATTGATACCACTCGAATTATTCTCGATAAAGCTGTTGAACTCACAAAGGTTAAGTATGGAACAGATCCAAAGAGCGATGTTGCACTCCGAGTTGTTGCAGACCACGCACGCACTTGCGCGTTCCTAATTGTTGATGGTGTGCTACCAGGCAACGAAGGTCGTGGTTACGTTTTACGTCGCATTATGCGCCGCGTGGTTCGTAATATGCGAATCCTTGGCTGCAATGAACCGGTGATGGAAGAGCTAATCAACTCAGCAATTGAAGCGATGGGTTCTCAATATCCTGAGTTAGTGAGCGATGCAAACCGTATTCGTTCAATTGCTATCAATGAAGAATTAGCTTTCCTTTCTACCTTGAAATCAGGAACTCTAATTTTTGATACCGCGGTTTCTCAATTACAAAAAACAAACACCAAAGTTTTGGCTGGAGATCAAGTTTTCCAGCTACATGACACATATGGATTCCCTTTCGACCTCACCGTCGAAATGGCGAAAGAGTCTGGTCTAGAAGTTGATGAGACTGGCTTCCGCAAATTAATGGCGGAACAGCGTGAGCGCGCAAAAGCTGACGCAATGACTCGCAAAGCCGGACTAACTGCTCCAACTGCTTACAAAGAAGTAATGGATAAAGCAGGTAAATCAACTTTCGTTGGTTATGAGAGAGTGACAAGCGAATCAAAGATCAACGGCTTGTTGGTTGATGGAAAAGTTGTTGAGAGCGCCACCCCAGGTCAACACGTTGAGATTATTTTGGAATCCACACCTTTTTATGCTGAAGGTGGCGGTCAATTGGGTGACCATGGTCGAATCACACTTTCTAACGGTGCAGTTTTAGATGTTTATGACGTCCAATCTCCAGTTTCTGGATTGATTGTGCACCGTGCAACTGTTGCTGATGGTGAAGTTTCAATTTCAAGTGGAGCTCATGCAGAAGTTAACCTTGATCGTCGTTTGGCAATTAGCCGAGCCCACACAGCAACACACATGATTCACAAGGCTTTCCGTGAAATGCTTGGAGAAACCGCAACTCAAATGGGTTCAGAAAACTCTCCAGGCAGATTGCGGTTTGATTTCCCTTCACCGAAAGCAGTTCCAGACTCAATCCTCAACGAAGTTGAAGCTCGAGTGAACACGGTTTTGCTTGAAGATTTGCCAGTTACCGCCCAATACATGACACAAGATGCTGCACGAGAAATCGGCGCGATGGCATTGTTTGGCGAAAAGTATGGTGACCAAGTTCGAGTGGTATCAGTAGGTGATTGGGCTAAGGAACTTTGCGGAGGAACTCACACCACTACAACTGGAAATTTGGGTGTTGTTAAATTCCTTTCAGAAGGTTCAGTTGGCACAGGTGTCCGACGTGTTGAAGCGTTGGTAGGTACAGATGCTTATTCATTCCTCGCTAAAGAACATATTCTGCTAAATACCATTTCTCAAAATCTCAAAGCGAAGCCAGAAGATCTAGTCGATCGAATTGAAGGAATAGTTTCCAAACTTAAAGAAGCCGAAAAGGAATTAGAAAAAGTCCGAGCT
>JBDKLK010000017.1:0-15209 GCA_039795655.1 Actinomycetota bacterium | reverse complement strand
ACAAAAGTTCCTGCTGAATGTTTGCGAACAAAATAAACAATCGACGGATTATCAAGCACTCTAACTTGAGTTTGCACATCTGCTTTTAAAGATGGAATTTGTTTACGCTTCTGACCAAGTAGTTTGATTGTTTGGAATACCTTGCCAGCTACTGTGTTGATGTCATTTTTTGCATCCACAAGATTCCATGGCATTACAGGTCGATGCATCCAGCGGTTGTCTTCTGCGTGTTCCGGGACATCAACATAGGTGTAGTCGTTGGTTAAGCCAATTTCGTCACCCATATAAAGAAGTGGAATTCCGCCAAATCCATAAACCATTGCGTATGCGCAACGAATTCTTGCAATCGCAAGATTCAATGCAACAGAATCATTAGATTCAATTGCGCGTTCAACACCGAGCATGCTTGCTAAGGTGCCACTAATTCTGCGATCACCAGTTAATTCGTTTGGCTGAAATGCCAGACCTCGAGAAAACGAGTTTGGAAAATCCCCGATGAAGAAATCTGACAAGAAGCGCCTGTGGTCTGCGCCATTCCAATTGATTTCTGCAGCGTCAGCATCATCAATTGCCCAACCAATATCATCGTGGCATCGAATGTAACTTCCCCAAGCTGCAGTTGTAGGAACCGCTGGAAACTTTGAAAGTGCAACTTCCATCAACCTTGCGTCTTGGCTAGCAAAGGCACTCCAGATCTGCACCATCAATGAATTGTGGTAGGCAATCTCCGAAACTTTTCCAGCATGTTTTCCTTGCCCTAAATAATTGACTAACTGCTTTGGCGCAACAATCGCTTCCGCTTTCAAAATCAACGCAGGTGCAGCGATGTGGGCTGCAGCTCGAAGAGCTTGGGTGATTGCGTGAACTTCAGGAAGGTTTTGCGAATCAGTTCCTAGTTTCTTCCAAATGAAAGCAATTGCATCGAGTCGCAAGCAATCGGCACCTTTGTTTGCAAGGTAAAGAATTACATCAAGAACTTCGCAAAATACATCTGGATTTGACCAATTCAAATCCCATTGCCAAGAATTGAATGTGGTCCAAACCCAACCGTTACATTTGTCATCCCAGGTGAAGTTTCCTGGTGCAAAAGTTGGGAAAATTTCCGGAAGAGATTTTTCGTATTCATCTGGAATTTCGCGGTTTGGATAGATGTAGAAATAATCTTGATATTTCTTTACACCTTTTTGAGCCTGTAACGCCCATTCATGTTGGTCTGCAACGTGATTCAAAACTAAATCTAGAGTTAAGGAAATTCCATTTTCGTGCAGCACTGATGCTAGATGAGAAAGTTCTTCAATTGTTCCAAGATCAGTTCGAGTCTGACGATAGTCCGCAACAGCATAGCCGCCATCGTTTTCGCCATCACGTGGTTTTAAAAGCGGCATTAGATGTAGGTATGTCACACCAAGTTCATTCAGATATGGAATCCGTGATTCAACGCCTTTAAAAGTTTTAGCAAATCTATCTGTGTAAGCCGCGTAACCAATCATTTCTGGATCTTGATACCAAGTAGGGTTCAAAAGACGGGCTTCATCTCGCGCACGTAGTTCTTTAGAACGCTCGGCAAACCCTTTTGCAACTACTGCTTTTACCTGTTCAACGGTTGATTCAGGGTAGACAGTTCTTAGTCCTTCAACAAGATCTTCACCCCAACGCTCGAATCGAGTATCGAGTGTGTGTGCATCAGCTTCATTTAGTCCGTAACTAGACCAGTTGTTGTTTGCCATTGGCTAAGGATGCCAAGTCCCGCAATCTTGCTCAACCTGTGACCCAGTCGTGGTCAATATGTGAATTTAATTAACTAAAAATTGACTTCCAGAGAAAGGAACTACATGAAAAATCAATCAAAATCAATGTCAATCGCTATTGCAAGTATCGCCGTTGCTGGGGTATTTGCATTGACTGTACCAGGAACTTTTGCGCAGTTCACTAGCCAAGCCTCATCTCAAGGTAACGCAGCAACTGCAGGTACATTGGCGGTACAACTAGTCGACTCGAATGGTCAAGCAACCACATCACCAGTGATAAACATCGCGAATGCTCAGCCTTCTATGGCAGGACAAACCTCCACAATTCGAATTGCCAATACCGGCACTTTGGCTTCCGATATTCGACTTTATGTCACGAATCTAGAAAATTCGGCGGCAAATCTTGATAACGTTTTGCAATTAACAATCAAGAATTCTGATGACGAAGTGTTGTATCAAGGTTCGATCTCAAATCTAGATTTGACCATTTCACAACTGCAAGCTGAATCAACGAAAGTCTTGAGTGCAACTGTTGCATGGCCAGATTTAGTCAATGTTGATGATAATCCTTATCAAGGAGCTACTTTGAGCTTCGAATTCGCAGTGGATTCCGCTTCTATCTCTGCATAGTATGAAAACCATAAGTCGAATTTCAATTTCTATATTGAAATTAGTAGCCCTTGTATTGATGCTGTATTCAGTTTCATTACTTGGGTTACGACTTTTGGGTTTTGAGTTTTCGGTAGTGATGAGCAATTCGATGAATCCCGCAGTTAGAACCGGTGATCTAGTCGTGCTGGACAAACATGACGAATATTTTGTCGGTGAAATCATCCAATATCAGTACCACGAAATAAAAGTTTTGCACCGAATTGTTCAGCATAAAAAATCGGGTTATAGAACCCGAGGCGATGCCAATCAAGCCGCTGACCCGCTCTTGGTCGCACAACACAAAATTGATGGGGTAGCAATTGGTTCATTGCGAGGATTCGGATTACCAATATTGTTGTTTAGAAACTTAAGTGACTCGATTTTTTCAGCCGCAAAATTCACAAATCTTTCCACTTGGCAGGGTAAAGCTGGTTCAAACATATGGATAAATCCCACGGCAAAATGGAAAACGCTTAACTTGAACGATCCTTTTATTTTTGCTCCACCTAGCGGTGTCACATCATTTAGTTCGGGCTCTAGAACAGTTCTTATTTCCAAAGTGAACTTCTATGACAAATACTTCTATTCATCACTCAGACTTACAACCAAAGATCCATCAAACGCCTCAGTCTCCTTGCTGGCTGATGCTTGTACTGCATCAGGACTATTGACTTGTGGCTGGGCAATCGCGCTTTCGGACACACTGAACACAATCTCAGTTTCAACGTATTCTTCCAATGGTTCTCAAAACGCTGTTCTGCTACAAAAGAGTTATCCGATTGATCTCTCGATTGCCACGAAAATGATTTTGTATTCATCAAGTGATGCGTTACGGCTTTTCATTAATGACATCAAAGCCATCGAAATTCTGAATCCTGCTGCTTATGCACAATTAAAAGGTTTGGCAGCGCCAAGTGGAAACTATTTTGGAATCGCTGTGGCTGCTACAAATCAGTTTAAGTCTTCAAAAACTGCAACTTGGTAAGTAAGAACTTACATCTTGGCAAGGGCGGATTGCAGCGACTGTGTGTAGCCCATTGAGGTGTAGCTTGCTCCGGAAACATTTGCGATATTTGCAGATTGAGCTTTCAGAGTTTCACGAATCAAGATTGGAATTGAGTAGTTAGTAAATCTTGCGTTTTGACCAGTTGGTACTTGCAAGATATCGACAGAATCGATTGTTGTTCCAGTGACGTTCACTTGAATCTGAACTGGGCCATAACGAGTTTGAACTGTATCGCCCACAAGAGTGCGTGATTGGCTGGCGCTAGAGGCAGTATCAGATGGGTTTGGATTTGGTGTGGTTGTTGGATTTACAACCAAAGGAGCGGTTGGTTCACCAACAAGGAGCTCTGGGGTGTATGCGCCTGCTGGGAACATAAAAGAGCCTAAAGCACCAACTACTGCTGTGCCGCCAACTAATAATCCGCGTTTCATAATTCCTCTTAGTAAGCAAAAGCTTCGTCGTGGAGGCGATCAGGATCGACTCCGAGTTCCAATATTGAATGTTTAGCTTCTTCAACTAAGCCTTCAGGTCCGCACAAAAAGATTTCAGTATCAAGGATGTGTGGGATTGTGTTTTTCAATCGAGCAACACTTAATGGAAATTGTTTACGGTTGCCAACCATGTAGTGAATTCGAGTGCCACGTTTTTTTGCTAACTCTTCAACCTCTTTACGCAGCGACAAATCATTTTCGTGGGATGCGCGCCAAATTAAATCTGTATCGACTTCTGCTGGCAATTCTTCAAGCAGTGCGCGAATAGGTGTAATACCAACTCCACCAGCAATCAATACTGCACTATTTCCTTCAATTGCATCAGAAGTGAAAACTCCATATGGGCCTTCAACCATCACTCGAGTTCCCGGTTGTAGCTTTGCGAGCGACTTCGAGTGGTCACCAAGACTTTTCACAGTAATTCTTAAATGTGAATTAGTCGGGCTCGCAGAAAGTGAATAAGGATGACCTTCCCAACCTGCAGCATGATCAAGGAATCTCCAAGTAAAGAATTGACCACCTCGCGCTTTCAAGCGATCAAGGTTTCTACCTTTGATAATGACGCTAACAGTGTGTGGACTTTCTTTGACTACTTTTTCTACTCGTAAATCATGGCGGAAGCTTCGCGCGAGTGGATAAATCACACGGAAGCTCACAATGAAAACCACAACCATTACATATAGCGCAATCCACCAGTAACGCATTACATCGTTATCAACAAACATGATGCCGCTAGTAATTGTGTGAGCAAAAGAAAGTGCAATTCCTAAGTATGCATACAAGTGCAACAGATACCAGGTGTCATATTTCATTCGGCTTCGTGCACGCTTATAAGAAGTTACACCAACCATCATCATAAAAATGAAACCAATAAATGCTGGCATCATCCAAGGAGTTCCTAGCACCAAACTCCAAAACTGTTGCCAAGCATTTAGGTCGCCAAGTAATCCGTAACCAACAGAAACCAAAAGCACATGTAACAAAATCAGGTAAAGAGAATATGGTGCAAACTTGCGATGAAGCTTTACAAGGAAATCTTGACCAAGTTCTTTTTCAAGCCAAGGCACTCGAGCAACTAAAACTAAACAAACCAATGCAAGGTATGTACCAGCCATGGCAGCCACTCGAGAGAAAGCGGTGATTGCCAAACCAGGATCGGACCAGTCGCTAGCAGATTGAGCCAAAACACCGATTCCAACTGCAATGCCACCTTCGGCTGCAATTAGTGCAATCATCAGATTAGCGAGATTTGAGCGCACTGCTTTTCTTTGCGCAATTTCAGTTCGGCTTTGGGCCTGCATCGTTTCCCTTATGGTTTGTGATTAGGAGCGAAGTCTGCCAATGAAAAAGTCAGAAAAATTACGTTTTGACGGAATTTGGCTACTACTTTGCCAAACCTGACCATTTCCTAACTTTTAGTGCCCACCGGCTTTGGCCCAGCGCTCACGAGAGGCAGCAATTTCAGCTTCAGCGGCAACTCGACCTTCCCAGGTCGCACCTTCAACGCTCTTGCCAGGCTCAAGATCTTTGTAAACCTCAAAGAAGTGCTGGATTTCAAGACGGTCAAATTCAGCTACGTGGTGGATATCTCGCAAATGCTCTTTACGTGGGTCTCCTGCTGGAACACAGAGAAGTTTGTCGTCTCCACCGGCTTCGTCCGTCATACGGAACATGCCAATCGGGCGGGCTTTGATTAAGCAACCAGGAAAAGTTGGTTCATCAAGCATGACCATTGCATCGAGTGGATCGCCATCGAGACCGAGGGTGTTGTCTACGAATCCGTAGTCCCACGGGTAGCGAGTGCTAGTGAAAAGCATGCGGTCAAGGCGGATACGGCCACTTTCATGGTCGATTTCATACTTGTTACGGCTACCTGCAGGGATTTCGATGGTGATGTCAATGAAGATTGGTTCCATAGCCTTATTCTCTCGCGCCCGATAACTTAAAGGCAAAATACGCTCTTAATTGCTAGACGATATCTGATGAAGGAAAAATGAATCAGCGAGAAACCGCAAGTAATCAACCCATTAATCAAGTTCGATTGGTTATGAAACGGTTTTTGTCTGCCCATAGTTCTGCGGGTGATCGAATTGTCTTGGCGGTTTCAGGTGGGCCAGACTCAATCGCAATGGCAGCAATCTGTGCGCAACTTCAAAGCGAATTTTCTTTGGATTTTTATCCTGTAACTATTAATCATCAACTGCAAAGCGAATCGGATGATTGGGCAAAACAAACTGTCGAAGTGTGCAAATTACTCGGACTATCGAATGCCACTTCTATTGCAGTTGATGTTGATCAAAGCAGCGGCAATGGATTAGAGGCAGCTGCAAGAGATGCGCGCTACAACGCGTTACGCGAATACGCCAAAAAAGTTGGTGCACGTTCAATAATGCTTGCGCACACGATGGATGATCAAGCTGAAACTGTTCTGATGCGAATTGCGCGTGGAAGTAGTACACGGTCACTTTCAGGAATGGCTCACATCTCCGGAGATTTGTGGCGGCCACTTTTGGATTTGGATCGCAAGACTTTGCACGAAGCTTTAACAACCTTCGATGTGCCAACTATTAAAGATCCACATAATTTCAATCGACAATTCACACGAGTCAAAATCCGATTAGATGTGATTCCAAAATTGGTTGAAGCTCTTGGGCAGAATGTGATTTCTGGATTGGCGCGGACAGCAAGAATGGCAAGACTAGATGCAGAAGCGCTTGAAACAATTGCTTCTAGTGTTTATCCAAAATGCATAATTGAAAACGAGCTACTAATTGGTGAACTGCTTAACCATCCACTCGCTATTCAATCCAGAATTGTGCATCACTGGTTAGTGAATAAAGGTGTATCGCCCACCAGCTTGAGTTCAGACCACATTTTTGCAATTTGCCGCATGGCCAAAGACCCGCAGGTGAAAGGACCAATCAAAGTCACGGGCGGTGTCGAAGTCCAAAAGGCATCAGGCAGACTTCGCACATAAGTACTCGCACATAGAAAAGTTTCGAGAGGCATAAAAATGGATTCAGCAAATATCGCAAGCGAACTAACAAAAGTCTTATTGACTGAAAAAGAAATTTTGAGTCGCGTTAGCGAACTTGCTGCTGAAGTTGAAGCTGATTACAAAGACCAAGATTTACTTTTGGTAGGTGTTTTAAAAGGTGCGATTGTTTTGATGTCTGACTTTTCACGTGCGATGGATCGCCAAGTCGAAATCGAATGGATGGCAGTTTCTTCATATGGTTCAGGAACTAAATCTTCGGGTGTCGTGCGAATCCTCAAAGATCTAGATGCTGATGTCACTGGCCGCAATATTTTGGTGATTGAAGATATTTTGGATTCTGGCCTCACTCTTTCTTGGTTGCGTTCAAACCTTGAATCTCGTGGCGCAAAGTCAGTCGAAATTTTGACCCTCCTTCGTAAGCCAGAAGCTGTGAAGGTCGATATCACCCCTAAATACGTAGGTTTCGATATCCCAACCGAATTCGTTGTTGGCTACGGGCTCGATTACGCAGAGAATTACCGCAATCTGCGAGATATCGGAGTTCTTTCTCCGCACGTTTACTCATAATCTGCTCACAAATCCTGAGGATTCGGACAACAAGCCGAGGTCATCTTTTGCGAGTACCCTGACCCCCCTATGAAAAAGCGTAATTTCTTCTCCGGTCCTTTTTTCTGGATTGGCCTTGCCGTACTCGTATTTTTTGCTGCTAGCCAATTCGTTTCAAGCGCCAATGGCCCTGAATCTGTTGACACCAGCAAAGCAATGGCGGCCATTGAACAGGGCCAAGTCAAAAGTGCTGTTGTCCGCGATCGCGACCAAGTAATTGTCCTTACTTTGCTCGATGGCTCACAAATCCAATCTGACTACTTGCTTGATCAGGGAATGGAATTCATCGGTGCACTGCAATCAGCACAGTTCGATGGACAACTTCAAGATGGTTACGATGTTGAAATCGCACGTGACAGCATCTGGATCACAATCCTCATCAACTTCTTGCCGATTATTCTGCTCGTTTTCTTAATGTTCTTCTTTATGAGCCAGATGAATGGTGGCTCGCGCGCAATGTCATTCGGAAAATCTCGCGCGAAACAAATGACAAAAGATGTACCTAAAACAACTTTTGCTGACGTTGCAGGTGCCGACGAAGCGGTTGAAGAACTTCAAGAAATCAAAGACTTCTTACAAGAACCGCGTCGCTTCCAAGCAGTCGGCGCAAAGATTCCAAAAGGTGTTTTGCTTTATGGCCCACCGGGCACTGGTAAAACTCTTTTGGCTCGTGCAGTAGCTGGCGAGGCTGGAGTTCCATTCTTCTCAATTTCAGGTTCTGACTTTGTTGAAATGTTTGTCGGTGTCGGTGCATCACGCGTTCGCGATTTGTTTGAACAAGCAAAAGCTGCAGCCCCTGCGATTATTTTCGTAGACGAAATCGATGCAGTCGGTCGCCAACGTGGCGCTGGTCTTGGTGGCGGTCACGATGAACGCGAACAAACTTTGAATCAACTTCTTGTTGAAATGGATGGGTTCGATGTCGGCGGCGGTGTAATTTTGATTGCCGCAACTAACCGTCCAGACATTCTTGATCCTGCATTACTTCGCCCAGGTCGTTTCGATCGTCAAATCGGAGTTTCTGCACCAGACCTAATTGGCCGTGAACAAATTCTTGAGGTTCACGCAAAAGGTAAGCCACTTGCAATTGATGTGGATCTAAACGCTGTTGCAAAACGAACTCCAGGATTTACTGGTGCGGATCTCGCGAATGTTTTGAACGAAGCAGCTCTTTTGACTGCACGTTCTAACGGCACACTTATCACTAACGAAAATCTTGACGAAGCAATCGATCGTGTAATTGCTGGACCTCAGAAGCGCACCCGCGTTATGAATGACCAAGAAAAACTAATTACTGCCTATCACGAAGGTGGTCACGCGCTTGTGGCTGCTGCAATGCCTGGCGGAGATCCAGTTCACAAGATCACAATCTTGCCGCGTGGTCGCGCACTTGGTTACACAATGGTTTTGCCAGACCAAGACAAATACTCGGTAACTCGTTCTCAAATGCTTGGTCAGTTGGCCTACATGCTTGGCGGTCGCGCGGCTGAAGAGTTGATTTTCCACGATCCAACAACAGGCGCTTCGAATGACATTGAAAAAGCAACAAACGTTGCTCGTGCAATGGTTACTCAATACGGTATGACATCGAAACTTGGCGCGGTTAAATACGGAACATCGCAAGACAATGTATTTATGGGAAGAGATTTCGGCCACCAGCGTGATTATTCAGAATCAGTCGCCGCTGACATCGATTCAGAAGTGCGCAACCTAATTGATTTGGCGCACCATGAAGCATACGAAGTTCTAGTAGAAAATCGTGCGGTGTTAGATGCACTTGTAGTTGAACTTCTAGAAAAGGAAACTCTTTCGAAAGAAGATGTGGCTCGAATTTTCGAACCAATCAAGATTCGACCTGATCGTCCAGCTTGGACAGGTTCGGATGCGCGTATTCCGAGCAACTTGCCACCGGTTGAATTCCCAACAAAAAGTGATGCACAACCAGAGTAAACATGTCTTCAATTGACCCAATCGATAACCCGCAATACAACAAGAACCATGTTGTAGATCAGGCTCGCATTGCAAATGCGGTACGTGAAATTCTTTTGGCAATTGGCGAAAACCCAGACCGTGATGGTTTGACTAAAACTCCTGATCGAGTTGCGAAGGCTTACACGGAACTCATTTCTGGAATGAAACAAGAACCTTCAGATGTTTTGGGAACCACTTTTGACCTTGGGCATGAAGAGTTGGTTGTAGTTAGAGATATTCGCTTTAACTCACTTTGCGAACACCACATGCTTCCATTCTTCGGCACCGCTCACGTTGCATACATCCCAAACCACACAGGCCGAATAACTGGCTTATCCAAGTTGGCAAGACTCGTAGAAGTTTTCGCACGCAGATTGCAGGTGCAAGAACGTTTGACCACTCAAATCGCAGATGCATTGGTTGATGAGCTTCAAGCAAGCGGTGTTTTAGTTGTGGTGGATGCTGAACATCTGTGTATGTCAATGCGCGGTGCAAACCAGCCAGGAAGCCGCACCCTCACTTCGGCGGTTCGTGGTCAGTTGCGCAATGCCGCGACCCGCGCTGAAGCAATGTCGCTACTCGGATACTAAAAATGAATCAAGACATTCAAGTCTGGGGGATTCTTAATGTCACTCCTGATTCATTCAGTGATGGTGGCAAATTCCTTCTAGTCGATGAAGCAGTTAAACAAGCAGAATTGATGATTTCTCAAGGTGCAACATTGATAGATGTTGGTGGCGAATCAACTCGTCCAGGTGCCGAAAGAATCTCAGCTGCCGAAGAAATTTCGCGAATATCTGATGTCGTAGAAGCACTAGTGGAAAAGAAGATTCCAGTTTCGCTAGACACAATGAAAGCTGAAGTTGCAAAGTTTGGTATAAATACTGGCGTAAAGATTGTGAACGACGTTTCTGGCGGCAAGGCTGATTCGGAGATGTTCAAACAGATTGCAAACTCAGATGTTGAGTACGTGATGATGCATTGGCGGGGTCACAGCGATGTAATGAATTCACTAACCAAATACGACAATGTTGTGAGTGAAGTAATTTCCGAATGGAGTTCACAAAAGAATTTGGCACTTGAAGCCGGAATCGCAAATGAGAAAATCATTTTTGATCCAGGTTTAGGTTTCGCTAAAGATGCCGACCACAACTGGAATCTGCTGGCGCATTTGCCACAACTAAACGACTTAGGGCATCGAGTTTTGATAGGCGCATCTCGAAAAAGATTCCTCGCGCCAGTTTCTCCATTCGAAAATGTTGAGTCTCGTGATATTCCTACCGCACAGATTTCTGCATGGTGTGCTCAGCACGATATTTACGCTGTTCGCGTCCACGATATCCCAACTACAGTTAGTGCCATAGCTACTGCGGTGGAGGTGGAAAACCATGTCATCTAAAGACTTTATTTCCCTCAAAGGAATTCGTGGGTTCGGTCATCACGGAGTTTTCCCTGAAGAAACTGCAAACGGTCAAGAGTTCATCGTCGATGTCGAAATTCATTTGGAACTTCGCAAGGCTGGCGAAACAGATGAATTGGATAAAACAATCGACTATGGAAAAGTGAGCCTTAATGTTCTAAAACACATTGAAGGTAAACCCCTAAAGTTGATTGAAACTCTAGCGCAAAATATTGCAGACGAGATTTTGACTGAAGAAAAAGTCGAAAAAGTAATAGTTACTGTCCATAAGCCAAATGCCCCAGTTGCTGTTTTGTTTACAGATATCTCAGTAACCGTTTCGCGGAAGCAAGATGACTAAAAGTGTAATTTCGGTTGGAAGCAATCTAGGAGACCGAAAACACAATCTTGATTTTGCATTTGCAGAAATCTCAAAACTTCCTAAGACTGAAATTTTGATTGTGTCATCTATTTATGAAACTTCACCTGTTGGAGAAATAGAACAACAAGATTTTCTTAATCTTGCTTTAGTTATCGATACTGAACTTTCTCCTTTAGAGCTCTTAAACCAACTTAACAGAATTGAAAATGAAGCTGGTCGAGTGAGGAACGAGAAGTGGGGTCCAAGAACTTTGGATCTCGACATCATTGATTACGCTGCCTACGAATCAAAAGATTTGGTTCTCACTATTCCACACCCACAAGCGGCCAATCGCCGTTTCGTGCTTGAACCTCTCTATGAGATTGATTCAAACTGGAAAATTGCTGGCCAAGATTTGAAATCACTGCTATCAAATGTTCAAGACCAGAAACTCAACCTTTGGCAAAGTTCAACCTTATGAACCGCACAAGTTTCCAAACCATCATTGGTCTTTTTGTAGGTGCTTTATTTCTTGTTTATGCATTTGCAAAATACTTGAATACTGCTTTGGATTTGTTGTTGCCAGTTGGAAACATCACAATTTTCACTCTTGCTCTAGTGGATCTTCTGATTTTGTGCTGGGTACTGGTAATTTCACCGAGACTTCCGAAAGTAACGAAGCAAGAAAACGAAGTCCTAATTGTCAGAGCCGATAATCCATTGCCGGCTTTAGCTGCTGCTCGCACAGTTGCTTTCGCACTTGCGGGTTCGCGGGTGGGTTGCCTATTGGCTGGCGGATATTTTGGACTAGCACTGGTCGACATGCCGAACTTACACGCGGTTGCTTATGCGGATCATGCGACAAGAAGTTTGATTGCCGCTGTACTGGCTGTGGTTTTGATTCTTATTTCTCTTTGGCTTGAGCGAAAATGTTCACCGCCAAAACCTCAAACATCTAACGAGTAATTATCTAGGTTCCGCAATTCTCGGAACAACTACGTAAGCATCTAGACCTGTGCCATCGGGGTTAACCTGTTCGAGTCCAACTGTTGCACCAATGACTTCAGCCAACCGAGCAACAATCGCTAGTCCTAAACCAGTACCGCCACCATCAGCTCGTCCACGCCAGAATCTGTCGAATGCACGTTCAATTTGATCCTTAGACATACCTGGACCTAGATCGATTACGTGAATTTGAATGTGATTTCCAGTCGCAAAGGCGCGCAATGAAATTGTGCTGTTGTTTGGAGCAAAATCCAACGCGTTATCCAGGTAGGCGTCAACAATCTGGTCGATTGAACTGTTTGCAGCCAATACCCAAAGATTCGGACGAACATCACATTCAATTTTGATGTTCTTTTCATCTGCAAGTGGCTGCCACAAATCTATTCTTTGTTCTAGCAGTTTTGTGATGTCAGTTGGCACAAGAGCAGGAGTAGAACCTTCCAACCTTGCTAGCGCAAGAAGCCCATCAATCATTAGTTGCAGTCGAACTACTTGCGCTGATGCATTATCAATTGCATCTGCAACTTTTTCTGCATCATCGGTTAATTCGGCAGCATTTTCGAGAGTTAGTCGCAGCGCTGTTAGTGGAGTTCTAAGTTGATGTGAAGCATCGGAGGCGAAAGACTTCTGTGAATCTAGTACACCAGAGAGGCGTTCAACCATTGTGTCGAAAGCAACCTCAAGCTGACGAAGCTCAGGAGCTCCACCAAGTGAAGTCTTATCAGACAGCCTCACTTTCAAATTGCCAGCAGCGATGTCTGCAGTAGCACTTTGCAAACTACGAAGCCTTCTTGTTATTGCATTAGCAACTACCAAAGTCACAGCTAAGGTGATCAAAAGTGTCAATGTTGCAACAATCAAAATTCCTTGAATGCGGTCTGAAATAAGTCCATCAATTACTGAGCCTGGATATGTAATACGTAGAGCACCAATGACGGTGCTATCAAACTCAATAGGTACAGCTACATAAATCAAGCTTTCGCCCAGCGATTGCGATGCTCTTTCGCCAGATACCTCTTTACCACCTATTGCAGAAACTATTTCTGGTCGGTTTGAATAGTTGGTACCAACATCGTCACCGTCGGAACTGACTAGCACCATTCCAAGCGCATCAGTAATTACTACTCGAGCACCAGTTTGTTTTGCATAATCCTCTGCCACCGATTCAAGTGAAGATATATGGTTGCTCGAAATATCAGTATCCACAGAGTCTGCTAGTCGCCAAGCATCACGTTCTAGGGATGTGTAAATCTGATTGTGTTCAACTTGATCCAGGTATCGCGACAACGGCACATCTTGCACAAGCAGCATCAGAATGATGATGCCCAAGAAAGCGGCGACTAGTCGAATACGCACAAGCGGGATTATCGGGGCAGATCTAGCCTGAAACCAACGCCACGCTTGGATTCAATCCATTCTGGGTGACCGAGTTTTTTGCGGATTGCTGCGATGTGAGCATCCACAGTTTTAGGAGTGACATAAAGAGCTGTATCCCAAATTCTTTCTAGTAACTCAGTGCGACGAAAAACTGTTCCTGGATCTTCGGCTAAAACAGAAAGCAATTCGTATTCAGTAGCAGTTAGATGAATCTCTTCAGCCTTAACGAAAACTTTTTGGGCTTTGCGGTCAATAGCAAGATCACCTAGTTGTTGAAGTTCAGCTTTTTCACCAAGTTGTTCGCCACCAATACGACGGCTCACTGCACGAATGCGTGCCACAAGTTCGCGAACACCGAATGGCTTTGGAACATAATCATCTGCGCCAAGTTCAAGTCCAACAACTCGATCGATTTCATCATCGCGCGCAGAAATTACGATGATTGGCACGCTACTAACAGCGCGAATTTCGCGGCAGACGTCGTACCCATCACGGTCTGGCAAACCAAGGTCTAGCAAAACCATGTCTGGGGGATTAGCGCCGAGCGCAAAGTCCAAACCCTCTTGGCCAGTGCCAACCGCCAACACTTCATAGCCCGCAGTTCGTAAGCCTTCAGAAACACCTTGAGATAGGGCTGGGTCATCTTCGATAAGTAATACCTTCACGAGTCAATCCTGCCTTTATGCCCGATATTGCACTACCAATTTGAGCGTAATTTAATCAAAACCTTGTTTCCTTGGACATTTCTTGGAAGAAGTCAGGTCTAATCCTGTCTGGGCCTGATTACCTTTTGCTATTGAAGGAGGCTCTTATGAGATTTGGCGCGTCAACAGTTTTATCAGTTGCCACCATTTTGGTTGCCTCCGGTGGCGCAGCTGCAGTTAATTTTCAGGTTCTAGATCAGTCGATGAATGTTCGATTCGATAGAGATGGCCTTGGAGGAATTGCACCATCAGCGGAAGAAATTGAAGTTGATGCATCTGGAAAGCCAGTTGATCCAAAAAATGGTTCGGCGTCAACCGACAAAGCTAATAATCCGAATCAGAATAATTCTTCAAGTGCAACTCCTCAGTCGACCTCTACTCGAAAAGTTGTAATCGATTCTGGAAACAAGAATCAAGCTAGCACTCCAACTCCAACTAAAACTTCAGTTGCAACCAGCGATCCAGATCCGGTTGTCACAAAAGAGGAACCTAAAGCGACTAAAACTTCAAAATCCACAGATACTCCTAAGCCAACAAAAACTAAGGTGAAGGACGACGACGACGACGAAGATGATGATGAAGAAGACGAAGATGACGACGATGATTTCGAAGACGAAGACGACTAACTATTAGTTAGTTCTACCTTTCGAAACTTCTTAATAATCAACAACCAAATTCCAACCGTAATCCACATCGATATAGCTGTTGCATTCATCTGAGGAGCAGGTCCAATAAATACTGGTGAAGAAGTCACTACTGAGTTCTGATAGCCAACCAGTGCAAGACCGTAGAAGTTATTAACCAGATGTGCACCAAAAGTTATTTCGATTCCACCAAACCACCTAGCTGCAGTTAGCCAAGCAAAACCAAGTGCTCCATAGGCAAGCAGAGA
>JBDKLK010000016.1:0-15588 GCA_039795655.1 Actinomycetota bacterium | reverse complement strand
GGTGCAAAATCAAACACCGGTGAGGGTGGCGAAGACGCGGAGCGTTTCAAGCCAATGGCTAACGGAGACAGCAAGCGCTCTGCGATCAAGCAGGTCGCATCAGGTCGATTCGGTGTGACATCTGAATACTTAGTCAACGCAGATGACATTCAAATCAAAATGGCACAAGGTGCAAAGCCTGGTGAAGGTGGACAGTTGCCTGGTCACAAGGTTTACCCGTGGGTTGCGAAAACACGTCACTCAACAACCGGTGTTGGATTGATTTCTCCACCACCTCACCACGACATTTATTCGATTGAAGATTTAGCACAGTTGATTCACGATTTGAAGAACTCAAATCCGGTTGCACGAATTCACGTCAAGTTGGTCGCAGAAAACGGTGTTGGAACTGTTGCAGCGGGTGTAGCGAAAGCCCACGCTGATGTGATTTTGATTTCAGGTCACGATGGCGGTACTGGCGCTTCTCCATTAACTTCATTGAAGCATGCTGGTGGACCTTGGGAACTTGGTTTGGCAGAAGCGCAACAAACTTTGTTGATTAACGGTTTACGTGATCGCGTCGTTGTTCAGACTGATGGTCAGCTCAAGACTGGTCGTGACGTTGTGATTGCTGCATTACTTGGTGCCGAGGAATTTGGTTTTGCAACTGCGCCACTAGTTGTAAGTGGTTGCATCATGATGCGCGTATGCCATCTCGACACTTGCCCTGTTGGTGTTGCAACACAGTCACCAGAACTACGTGCACGCTTTAGCGGAAAACCTGAATTCGTAGTTACATTCTTCGAATACATCGCGCAAGAAGTACGCGAAATTCTGGCTGAGCTTGGTTTCAAGAGCATCGAGGAAGCTGTTGGCTTGGCCGAAGTTTTGGACTTCGATAAAGCGATCAAGCATTGGAAAGCTTCTGGCTTGGATCTTTCGCCAATCTTGCACACTCCAGAAAACATTGTGGGTGAGCGCCATCAGGTTCAAACTCAAGACCACGGCTTAGCCGCAGCACTAGATAATGAATTCATCAAGCTGGCAAAACCAGCGCTTGAAAAAGGTGAAAAGGTTTCATTCGATCTACCTGTTCGTAACGTAAACCGAACCGTTGGAACAATGCTTGGTTATGAACTGACCAAACGTTACGGCGGCCAAGGTTTGCCAGAAAACACCATCGAAATAAATTTGAGTGGATCATCAGGACAAAGCCTTGGTGCTTTCTTGCCTAGCGGAATCACAATTCGATTGACCGGTGACTCAAACGATTACGTCGGTAAAGGTCTGTCTGGTGGTCGTTTGATTCTGCGTCCATCTGCTGAAGCTAAATTCAAAGCCGAAGAAAACGTCATTGCCGGAAACGTTTTGGCGTACGGCGCAACAAGCGGTCAGATTTTTGCTCGCGGCATTGTTGGAGAACGTTGCTGCGTACGAAATAGTGGCGCGACCATTGTTGTCGAAGGCGTTGGCGATCACGGTTGCGAATATATGACTGGTGGGCGAGTGGTAGTGCTCGGCAAGACCGGCCGCAATTTCGCGGCAGGTATGTCAGGCGGTATTGCATACGTACTTGATTTGAATCCGATTTTGGTAAATACCGAAATGGTTGAACTTGAATCATTGAGTTCAGAAGATGACAACTTCTTGCAAACAGTTATTCGAGAACACCTCGATGAAACTGGATCAGAAGTTGCGAAGACTTTGTTGTCTGATTGGTCAACCGCCGCAAAGCGATTCACCAAAGTTATGCCATCTGACTACAAGAGAGTCCTAGCAGCCCAAGCGAAAGCTGAAGCTGAAGGTCGCGATGTAGTTGAAGCGATTATGGAGGCTGCACGTGGCTGATCCAAGAGGTTTTCTAAAAGCGGGACGTGAAACACCAAAACGTCGCGCTGTTGACATTCGCATCCGCGACTGGAAAGAAGTTTATGAACCATTCGATGGTGACAAACTCAATACTCAAGCGAGCCGATGCATGGATTGCGGTATTCCGTTTTGTCACAATGGCTGCCCACTTGGCAACTTGATTCCTGAATGGAATGACTTAACTTTCAAAGACAACTGGCGTGAAGCAATCGAAAGATTGCATGCAACCAACAACTTCCCAGAATTTACTGGTCGACTTTGCCCGGCTCCTTGCGAAACCGCTTGTGTTCTAGGTATTAACCAAGACCCTGTAACTATCAAGCAGGTTGAAGTAAGCATTATCGATCGCGCTTGGGATGAAGGTTGGGTAACTCCACAACCACCAACTCGTCATTCAGGAAAGACTGTTGCGGTAATCGGTTCAGGCCCGGCAGGGCTTGCAGCTGCTCAGCAATTAGCACGAGCAGGTCACACCGTTGCAGTTTATGAACGCGCAGATCGTCCAGGCGGTTTGTTGCGTTACGGCATTCCTGAATTCAAAATGGAAAAGCGTCATCTTGATCGTCGCATCAAGCAGATGGAAGAAGAAGGCGTCAAGTTCCGCACCGGTGTTGATGTTGGAACCGACATCACCGCCCAAGATTTGATTGCGCGTTATGACGCTGTTGTGCTTGCAGTCGGTGCAACCGCTTGGCGTGACTTAAATGTTCCAGGACGCGATGCTGTTGGGGTTTACCAAGCAATGGAATTTTTGCCACTTGCCAATCGAGTTTGTGAAGGCGATCTAGAAGAAACCACAATTTCTGCAGAAGGAAAAGATGTTGTAATTCTTGGTGGCGGTGACACCGGCGCTGACTGCCTTGGAACTTCTATTCGCCAAGGTGCTCGCTCAATTACCCAACTTGAAATTATGCCGCGACCAAGCGATGAACGTCCATCGTCTGCGCCTTGGCCAACTTATCCAATGATTTATCGAGTTTCGTCAGCTCACGAAGAAGGTGGGGAACGCGTTTACGCAGTTACCACTGAAGAATTCTTGAAGGATGAAAACGAAAATCTGCGAGCTCTTGCTGTCAGCGAAGTCGTCTTCAAAGATGGCAAGTTCGAATCAATTCCAGGAACTCGTCACGAGATTCCAGCTCAACTCGCATTTCTAGCGATGGGCTTCCTCGGGCCAGAACAAGGTAACTTGATCGAACAATTCGGTGTTGAACTTGATCCACGTACCAACATCAACCGCGATTCCACCTACAAAACCAACGTTGACGGGGTATTCGTGGCTGGAGATGCGGGTCGTGGTCAGAGCCTGATTGTTTGGGCCATTGCCGAAGGCCGCTCAGCTGCTAGCTCAGTAGATCGGTACTTATCGGGCACTACACAACTGCCTGCCCCTATCCTTCCCTCTGCAAGGCCGTTGACCATCTAGGTCAACTAACCATCTGAAAGGACAGAAAATCGTGCGTCGCGCAAAGATTGTCTGCACACTAGGTCCATCCGCTGAAACTCCAGAGGCTGTTAAGTCTTTGATTCTCGCAGGCATGGACGTCGCCCGTTTGAACCTTTCACATGGTGATTACGCCGAGCACCAAGCTCGTTATGACGCAGTTCGTCAGGCGGCTGACGAAACTGGTCGCGGAGTCGGTATTTTTGTCGACCTTCAAGGTCCAAAAATCCGTACCGGTCGTTTCAAGAACGGAAAAGAAACTCTTAAGCAAGGTCAAGAGTTCACCATCACCATCGATGACATCGAAGGTGACAATGTTCGTTGTTCAACCACATTCAAAGGTTTGCCAGGAGATGTAAAAGCTGGCGACATGATTTTGATCGATGATGGTCGCATTTCTTTGCGCGCAAAGTCAGTCACAAAGACCGATGTAGTTACTGAAGTTGTTGAAGCTGGCGTCATCAGCAACAACAAAGGTATTAATCTTCCAGGTGTTGCAGTTAGCGTTCCGGCACTTTCTGAAAAAGACATCGATGATTTGCGTTGGGGTTTGCGAACTGGTGTTGACATGATTGCATTGTCATTTGTTCGTAACGCTGCAGACATTCGCGATGTCCACCGCATTATGGATGAAGAAGGAATTCGCCTCCCAGTTATTGCAAAGATTGAAAAGCCACAAGCTGTAGAAAATCTTGAAGAAATCGTTGATGCGTTTGATGCAATCATGGTTGCACGTGGTGATCTCGGTGTTGAACTTCCACTTGAGCAAGTTCCGTTGGTTCAAAAGCGTTGTGTTGCTGCAGCTCGCGCTGTTGGTAAGCCAGTAATTGTTGCTACCCAAATGCTAGATTCAATGATTAATGCTTCACGCCCAACTCGCGCTGAAGCTAGTGACGTAGCAAACGCTGTACTTGATGGCGCAGATGCATTGATGTTGTCAGGCGAAACTTCAGTTGGAGATCATCCATCACTCGTTGTTGAAACAATGGCAAAAATTATTCAACATGTTGAAGATGAAGCCCTAGATCGATTGCCGAAACTCAAGAAGGATCCAACCACCAGCACTGCACGTGCAGTTACTCATGCTGCAACAGTTGTTGCGCAAGCTGTTGATGCATCATTCTTGGTTGCTTTCACTGAAACCGGACTTTCAGCAAGATTAACTTCGCGTCACCGCAACAAGACTCCATTACTTGCATTCACTTCTGTGCCACGTACTCGTTCACAGTTGGCTCTGGTTTGGGGTGTTGAAACCTTCTTGGTTAAACCGGTTCGCCATACTGACGAAATGGTTCTTCAACTCGATGAGGCTCTCTTGGAAATCAACCGAGCTACAGTCGGGGAGAAGATCGTGCTTGTTGCTGGTGTGCCACCTGGAATTCCAGGAACTACCAACGGTATGCGCGTTCACGTAATTGGGTCTCAGAGAGCTGGAATTTAGTTTTCACCTATTGACTTAATTGTCACGCTCCGTAATGTTGCGGCTGTGTCTGAGTTAACCAAATCTGATGACTATGCGTTGTCCCTGGGTGCGAGGCTTCGAACCATTAGACAGCAGCAGGGTTTAAGCCTGCAGGCAGTTGAACAGCGGTCAAAGGGCAAATGGAAAGCCGTCGTGGTTGGCTCGTATGAGCGTGGTGACAGAGCAATTACCGTCAGCAAACTCTCTGAATTGGCCAATTTCTATGGCGTTCCTGTGGGGCAACTGCTTCCTGAGGGTTCGGTTCGTTCTCAGCTGGGAAAAAACAACCGAAAGATTGTGATTGACCTCGAAGTAATGGCTCAGTTACCGGCCGAAACGGTTGGCCCATTGGTCCGCTTTGTGGCATCTATCCAAGACAAACGCGGGGATTACAACGGTCGTGTACTCACAGTAAGGGCCGCAGATCTAGAGACTTTGGCCTTAATGTTCCAGACTTCAGTCGACGAATTGGTCGACAGGCTGACCAATTGGTCAGTGATCCACCTGCCAAATTAGCGCTGTTAGTATTCGCGCAATTACATTCCTTTAAAGCTCGTCCTGTGAGGCGAGGAAGGGGTTGAAGCAGATGACTGCTACGCCAAATCTGGTGCTTGAGAGCACCGAAATCTCGCGCATTATTTCGCGCATTTCACACGAAATTGATGAACGCACAAAAAGTGCGGATGATGTTGTGTTGCTCGGCATCCCAACTCGCGGTGTAGAACTCGCAAATCGCATTGCTCAAAAACTTTCCGAAATTCAAAATCGCAAAATCGAAGCTGGTTCACTCGACACAACTATGTTTCGAGATGATTTGCGAATGCAACCAACTCGCACTTTGATGCCAACAGAAATTCCTGCCGGTGGTATCGACGGCAAACTCGTTGTGTTGATTGATGATGTGTTGTTTTCTGGTCGCACGATTCGTGCAGCGCTAGATGCACTAAATGAAATTGGCCGACCAAGAGCTGTGCAACTTGCAGTGCTGGTAGATCGCGGACATCGCGAACTGCCGATCCGCGCAGATTATGTAGGTAAAAATTTGCCTACTTCAATCGACGAAAGAGTTTCAGTCAAGTTGTCACAAACTGACGGCGAAGATTCTGTGAAAATTGGCGGTGCGCAATGAAACACTTATTGAGCGCTGCAGATTTATCAAAAGAATCAGCAATCGAAATTCTTGACACTGCTGCGGAATTAGCCCGAATCAGCGATAGGCCAGTTAAAAAACTGCCAACCCTTCGTGGTCGCACAATTGTGAATCTATTTTTCGAAGACTCAACTCGTACTCGTATTTCCTTTGAAGCGGCTGCAAAACGACTATCTGCTGACGTTATTAACTTCTCCGCAAAAGGCTCTAGCATTTCTAAAGGTGAAAGCCTCAAAGACACCGCATTAACTCTCGAAGCAATGGGAGCTGATGGCGTAGTAATCCGACATCACGCATCTGGTGCGGCACATCTACTAGCAAACAGCGGTTGGATTGCTAGTTCAGTGGTTAATGCAGGAGATGGAACTCACGAACATCCAACCCAGGCTCTACTAGATGCTTATACGTTGCGTTCTCACTTGAAGAATGGTCAAGGAGATCTAAACGGAGTCAAAGTTGTAATTGTTGGTGACATCTTGCATTCACGCGTGGCTCGCAGCAATGTGCTTTTGCTAAAAACGCTTGGCGCTCATGTGACACTTGTTGCTCCGCCAACATTGTTGCCTGTTGGAATAGAGAACTGGCCGTGCGAATTTAGTTATGACTTTGACTCAGCTCTTAAAGGTGCAGATGCTGTGATGATGTTGCGTGTGCAAAACGAAAGAATGAATGCTGCATTTTTCCCAAGCACTCAGGAATACAGTCGTCGATATGGCTTGGATTCTCGTCGCGCGGATTTGCTCGGCAAGAATGGCATTGTCTTACACCCAGGTCCGATGAATCGTGGTCTGGAAATTTCTTCGGAGGTTGCAGATGGTGCACGTTCGGTAATTGTTGAACAGGTAACAAATGGTGTGAGTGTTCGAATGGCAGTTTTGTATCTGCTACTTGGCGGAGAAAGCAGTGCGGAATGAAACTTGTAATTGGTAACGCAAATATCTACGGCGAGAAAATCGTCGACATTGAAATTACAGATGGCGTAATCACGAAAATCGCTGATGCGAATTCACTAAAAGCTGATGTTGATGCAAAAGGAATGATTGCAATTCCTGGGCTCGTTGATCTCCACACTCATCTTCGCGAACCTGGCAGAGAAGACAGCGAAACAGTTTCAACTGGAACGGCAGCTGCGGCGCGCGGTGGATTTACCGCCGTGCACGCAATGGCAAACACAACTCCAGTTGCGGATAACGCTGGAGTTGTTGAACAGATTTACCGACTTGGCCAAGAATCTGGATTTTGTGACGTGTTTCCGATCGGTGCAGTAACTCAAGGCCTAGAGGGAACTGCGCTTGCAGAACTTGGTGCAATGGCTGACTCAAAGGCACGGGTTCGCGTTTTTAGCGATGACGGAAAATGCGTTCACGATCCAGTGTTGATGCGTCGCGCACTTGAATATGTAAAAGCGTTTGATGGTTGCATCGCTCAGCATGCGCAGGAACCAAAATTAACTGTAGATGCACAAATGAACGAAGGCGAAGTTTCAAGTGTGCTTGGTTTACGTGGCTGGCCAAAAGTTGCAGAAGAAGCCATCATCGCTCGCGATGTTTTATTGGCTGAACATGTTGGAGCTCGCCTTCATATCTGCCATTTAAGCACAGCTGGCAGCGTTGAAATTATTCGCTGGGCAAAATCTCGCGGTATCAATGTGACTGCAGAAGTAACTCCACATCACTTGATTTTGACTGATGATTCTGCTCGAACCTATGACCCGGTTTACAAAGTGAATCCACCACTTCGAACTCAAGAAGATGTTGAAGCACTTCGCGCTGCTTTGGCAGATGGCACTATCGACATTGTCGCAACAGATCATGCGCCACATCCAAGTGAAGACAAAGAGTGTGAATGGTCAGCAGCAGCTTTTGGAATGTTGGGTCTTGAAACCGCATTACCAATTGTCAATACGGTAATGGTCTCTGCAGGACTTATTGGTTGGCGAGATGTTGCCCGAGTAATGAGCACGAAGCCAGCTCAGATTGGTCGAGTCGCTAACCACGGTCAAGAAATAGCCGAAGGACAGATTGCAAACCTAGCTTTCATTGATCCTGATTACGAAGTCACAATTGATCGAAACGAAACCGCTAGCAAATCTCGAAACAATCCATTCCACGGTATGAAACTAAAAGGTCGAGTTGGATTAACAGTACTTCGCGGAAAACAAACCTATAAGGCTGAGTGGCTGTAAATGTTTTTGTTAACTCAAGCTGCAATAACTCAAGCTGCAATAACTCAAGCTACGCAGGCTCCAACCACAGCACTCGGTCAGCGATTGATACTGACTGGATTAATGGTTTTGGTTTTGATTTGGGCAGTATTTAGCATTCGTAAAGCGTGGAAATCAAAAGCTATTCAGCAAAAAGATATTCCAGCTCCAAAAAATGTACCGAACAATTTTGTAGCTGAAAGAGTGATTGTGGGGCGTTACCTCGCATCCACTTACGCGAACGATTGGCTGGCTCGGATTGTTGTGTATGGATTAGGAACACCCTCGCGTGCAGTCATTGGAGTATCCAACCAAGGTTTGAAAATTAACTTGAACAACAATCGCGAGTTTTTTATTCCTTCTGAAGATATCGATTTTGTGAAGCCAGATCGCGCAATAGCGGGACGGGCTTTTGAAAAAGATGGAATAGCAGTAGTGGTTTGGAACCTTGGCAACACAAATGTGGCGACTGGATTCCGCGCAGATAGCAGCGACCAACATATTGAGTTTTTAGAAATGATGAAAAAGCAGGAGAAGGTAAAGTGAGTAAGCAGGAGACTACGGTCGCGAAACTAGTTTTAGAAGACGGCAAGGTTTTTACCGGTATTAGTTTTGGTGCAATTGGGACTACATACGGTGAAGCTGTGTTTTCAACTGGCATGTCTGGCTATCAAGAGACTTTGACTGATCCTTCTTACCACCAACAAGTTGTGATTATGACGGCTCCACATATCGGTAATACTGGTATGAACTCAGAAGATGAAGAAAGTCGCAAAATCTGGGTGAGTGGTTTCGTGGTTCGCGAACCTTCTCCGATTGTTTCAAACTGGCGAAGTGAGTCATCGCTAGAAGATGAACTCAAGAGATCAGGTGTAGTTGGTGTCGCTGAAGTTGATACCCGAGCAATAACTCGCCACCTTCGCGAAAGTGGTGCAATGCGAGTCGGGCTTTTCTCTGGCAGTGACGCGCAAAAATCAGATTCAGAACTTGTCGAGCTGGTCAAGAACTCACCACAAATGAAAGGTGCAAATCTCACCTCAGCGGTTAGTACCGATAAGGCTTATGTAATTGAAGCGGTGGGTGAAAAGAAGTACACGGTTGCGGCTGTTGATCTTGGTATCAAGTCGATGACTCCAGAATTGATGGCTCAACGAGGAATTGAAGTGCACGTAGTGCCGGGCAATATCTCTGCAGAAGAACTTTTGAAAATTGGTACCGATGGAATTTTCTTCAGTAACGGCCCAGGAGATCCTGCAACCGCTGATCACGCAGTGGCATTAGCCAAAGCAGTGCTTGAAGCAAAGCGCCCTTTCTTTGGTATCTGTTTTGGCAACCAAATCCTTGGACGAGCGCTTGGTTTTGATACCTACAAGTTGAAGTATGGACACCGAGGAATCAATCAACCTGTACAAGACCGAACAACTGGCAAAGTGGAAGTGACCGCTCACAACCACGGTTTCGCAGTGAAAGCGCCAATCGACAGCGAATCTAAAACTGAATTTGGACGAGTGATTGTTAGCCACGTTTGTTTGAACGACGATGTAGTTGAAGGATTGGAATGCCTAGATGTTCCAGCCTTCAGCGTCCAGTACCACCCAGAAGCTGCAGCAGGTCCGCATGACTCTGCATATTTGTTTGACCGATTTTGTGAAATGATGAACGGAACTCGAAATGCCTAAACGTACTGATATTAAAAGTGTTCTAGTAATCGGCTCTGGTCCGATTGTGATCGGTCAGGCATGTGAGTTTGATTATTCAGGCACTCAAGCTTGTCGAATTCTCAAAGAAGAAGGCATTCGCGTAATTTTGGTCAACAGCAACCCTGCAACCATTATGACTGATCCTGAATTTGCAGATGCAACTTACGTTGAACCAATCACCCCAGAGATTGTCGAAAAGATTATTGCCAAAGAAAAACCAGATGCGCTGTTGCCAACTCTTGGTGGCCAGACTGCACTGAACACTGCAATGGCTCTTCATTACAACGGTGCATTGACTCGTCACAATGTTGAACTAATTGGTGCAGACGTCGAAGCAATTGAGCGTGGCGAAAACCGTGAGCGCTTCAAGAAGATTGTCGCCGAAATTGGGGCGGAGAGTGCACGTTCTGCTATCTGTCACACAATTGAAGAAGTTTTCGAAGCCGTAAAAGATCTTGGGTATCCAGTTGTTGTTCGACCTTCTTTCACAATGGGAGGAGCAGGTTCAGGTTTTGCATACAACGCTGAAGAATTAATGACAATTGCAAGTTCAGGCTTGCAAGCCAGCCCAACCACTGAGGTTTTGCTTGAAGAATCAATTCTTGGTTGGAAAGAATACGAACTTGAATTGATGCGCGACCGCAACGACAACGTGGTTGTGGTTTGTTCAATCGAAAATATAGATCCAATGGGCGTTCACACAGGTGACTCAATCACAGTGGCTCCATCGCTAACTCTTACTGACCGCGAGTTCCAACACATGCGCGATGTCGGAATTGCAGTTATTCGTGCGGTGGGTGTGGATACTGGTGGTTGCAATATTCAGTTCGCAATCAATCCAGCAGATGGTCGCATGATTGTGATTGAGATGAATCCACGTGTTTCTAGATCTTCTGCCTTGGCATCAAAAGCTACAGGTTTCCCAATCGCAAAGATTGCTGCACGTTTAGCAATCGGCTATACCTTGGATGAGATTCCAAACGACATCACAAAGGAAACACCGGCTTCATTCGAACCAACTTTGGACTACATCGTTGTAAAAGTTCCTCGATTCGCGTTCGAGAAATTCCCGCAAGCAGATGATCGCCTCACCACTCATATGAAGTCAGTTGGCGAGGCAATGAGCCTTGGTCGCAACTTCACAGAGGCTTTGCAAAAAGCACTTCGTTCAATTGAACGCAAAGAGGCGGTCTTCGCTTGGCCTGAAAATAAAACTGATGTTGATGTCAAAGATCTATTGGTCAAAATGGCAGTTCCTCGCGACGGGCGTTTACGTCAAGTTCAATTGGCTTTGTGGGCGGGAGCTTCAATTGAAGAAGTTTTTGAATCAACGAAAATTGATCCTTGGTTCCTAACGCAAATTCAGTTGATTAATGAACTCGCAGACGAAATTCGTGGTGCAAAGTCTCTAGACCTTGCAATCTTGAAGAAGGCTAAGCGTCACGGTTTCTCAGATGTGCAGATTGCCCAACTTACAAACAAGAATCAATTTGAGGTTCGCGAACTTCGTCATACTTTGGGTCTGCGTCCAGTTTACAAAACAGTTGATACTTGCGCCGCGGAGTTTGCTGCTAAGACTCCGTATCACTACTCAACATACGATTTTGAAACTGAAGTTTCACCTCGTACCAAACCAGCTGTGATTATTTTGGGTAGTGGACCAAACCGTATTGGTCAAGGTATTGAATTTGATTATTCCTGCGTACATGCAGCAATGACATTGCGTGATGCCGGCTACGAAACAATCATGGTTAACTGCAACCCAGAAACAGTTTCAACAGATTACGACACATCAGATCGTCTCTACTTCGAACCATTGACACTTGAAGATGTACTTGAAGTTATTGATGCCGAAAAGACAGCCGGTCCGTTGCTCGGTGTGATTTGCCAATTAGGTGGACAGACTCCATTGAGTCTTGCGCAAGATTTGAAAGATGCTGGAGTAACAATTCTAGGAACTTCACCTGAGGCTATTCACTTAGCTGAAGACCGCGGCGCGTTTGGGCAAGTTCTGCAAGACAGCAATTTGCCAGCACCAAAATTTGGAATGGCAACATCATTCGATGAAGCAAAAGCAGTTGCAGACGAAATCGGTTATCCCGTTCTCGTTCGGCCGTCATATGTTCTCGGTGGTCGCGGAATGGAAATCGTTTACGATGAAACTGCTCTAGAAACTTATCTAGAAAAAGCAACATTGATTGAGCCAGGTCGCCCAGTACTTGTTGATAGATTCTTAGATGATGCACTTGAGATCGATGTTGATGCATTGTTCGATGGCAAAGAGTTGTACCTAGCTGGTGTGATGGAACACATCGAAGAAGCGGGAATCCACTCAGGAGACAGTGCTTGCAGTTTGCCGCCAATCACACTTGGTAAGGCGGAGATTGATCGAATCAAAACGAGCACCGAAGCAATCGCGCGCGGTGTTGGAGTTTGCGGTTTGATTAACATCCAGTTTGCATTAGCAGCTGGTGTTCTTTATGTACTTGAAGCCAATCCACGTGCAAGTCGCACCGTGCCATTCGTTTCTAAAGCTACTTCGGTGCAACTTGCTAAAGCAGCGGCTCGTCTAGCGATGGGCCAAACAATTGCTGAACTTCGCCAAATTGGTATGTTGCCTAAAACTGGTGATGCCACAGTTTCAATTCCTGGCGCACCTATTGCAGTGAAAGAAGCGGTATTGCCGTTTGGTCGATTCCAAGGTGTAGATACAGTACTTGGTCCAGAAATGAAATCAACTGGTGAAGTCATGGGAATCGATAATTCATTCGGTGTAGCGTTTGCTAAATCGCAAATCGCTTCATTAAGTGATGGCCTTCCGAAATCTGGAAAAGTTTTCGTAAGCGTTGCTGACCGAGATAAGCGAACAATGATTTTCCCAATCAAACGGTTGGCTGATCTTGGTTTCGAGTTGTATGCGACTAGCGGAACCGCGGATGTTCTTCAACGCAACGGAGTAAAAGCGGTAGCGGTTCGCAAACAATCCGAAGGTGTTGGTCCTAACGGTGAACCGACAATTGTGCAAATGATTCTTGAAAACCAAATTGATTTGGTAATCAATACACCGCACGGAACGGGTTCACGCCAAGATGGTTACGAGATCCGCACTGCAGCAGTACTTCGAGGTGTGCCATCTATCACCACAGTTTCAGGTCTTGGTGCAGCAGTGCAGGGAATTGAATCTGCAATCAACCATGAGATGACCGTCCATCCGCTGCAGGAGTACGCTCTGACAATCCAAAAAGCTCGGGAGTCATAAATGGCGGTACAGGTCAAAGCCCGGCTGATTTCAAACAAAAAAGTTGGCAGTTATCACCATTTGATATTTGCAGGTGATGGAATAGCAGCTGGCGTTCGACCTGGACATTTCGCAGCTGTTGCTGTTGGTGAAGAGAACTCGCCAATGGTTTTGCGTCGCGCATTTAGTATTCACAAAGCAACTGAAATGACATCTCGCGGCTCGACTATTGAACTGATTGTGTCGCCCCACGGTCCAGGCACTCAATGGTTAGTCAACCAACAAGAAGGCTCAACAATTGATGTTGTTGCACCTTTAGGTAAGCCGTTTGCGTTACCAAAAACTCCGGCAAACTGCCTTTTGGTTGCAGGTGGCTACGGAAGTGCGCCAATGGTTTATTTGGCTCAAGAATTGTTGGCCCGCGGTTGCAGTGTGGATATCGTTTTTGGTGCAGGAACCGAATCAAAACTATTCGATGTACTTGAAGCAAAAAGACTAGCTAGATATTTTGAGATTACTACTGATGATGGATCTGCCGGAACTCAAGGTCGAGTTTCAGATGTGATTCCAAAGATGATGGCCAAAGGTCAAACCGAGGCTATTTATGCTTGTGGTCCAATGCCGATGCTCCAATCAGTTGCCGAACTAGCTGCGAAGTCGAACATCGTTAGCCAATGCGCAGTTGAAGAAAGTATGGCTTGCGGCATTGGCGTATGCATGACCTGCGTGCTACCAGTCATAGGTGATGATGGAATTACGCGAATGGTTCGCTCTTGCACAGACGGCCCAATTTTCCGCGGTGACACAATTCGCTGGGATGAAGTTGGAACAGTGCCGGATGATTGTTTAGGTGCACCAAAAGTTGGTGGTCACTAATGACAATTGTCATCTCAACTTCTCTTGGCAATTTAAAACTTGCCGCCCCTGTCTTGACTGCGAGTGGATGCGCAGCAGCAGGAAAAGAACTCGATCAGTTTTTCGACATCACAAAAATTGGTGGCATCGTTACAAAAAGCATCATGCTTGAAGCAAGATCTGGCAGACCAACTCCACGTATGGCTGAAACTCCATCTGGAATGCTTAACTCAATCGGGTTGCAAGGACCTGGCATTGATTCATTCATCGAAAAAGATTTAGCTTGGCTAGCAAATCGTGGTGCAACCACCGTAGTTTCAATCGCAGGAAACAATGTCGAAGAATTCGGTCGTTTAGCTGGAAAACTCCGCGACCATCCTGCGGTTGCTGGAATTGAAATTAATATTTCATGTCCAAATGTTGCGAACCGTGGATTGGTGTTTGCTTGCAACGTTGGTTCAGCAACTGATGTTGTCACTTCAGTTCGAAGAAATGTCGGTCCAGAAATGCCATTGCTGGCAAAACTTTCTCCTGATGTGACAGACATTGTTGAGATTGCTCGCGCTGTGCGAGATGCCGGTGCAAACGGTGTATCTGTAATCAACACGGTTCTTGGCATGGTGATTGACCAAAAAACTTTGAAGCCAGTTTTAGGTGGCAGAACTGGTGGCCTTTCTGGCCCAGCAATCAGACCAGTCGCCGTGCGTTGTGTTTATCAAATTCACGCAGCTTTGCCTGACCTTCCAATTCTCGGCATGGGCGGCATCCGTAACGGTAAAGACGCTCTTGAATTCATTGCCGCAGGTGCAAGCGCAATCAGCGTAGGTACCGCGACATTCGGCGACCCAAGTGCACCGATGAGAATTCAGAATGAACTTACTGCTGAAATTGAAAGCCGCGGATTTGAATCATTGAAAGAAGTTATTGGAATAGCGCACGAAAAGGAATCGAATTGAAAGCCCCTATTGCAGTCGCACTCGATGCACCAAATCTTGAAATCACCAAGAAATGGGCGGAAGCAGCAGCCCCGTCTGTAGAAGTTCTAAAGATTGGTCTTGAAGGTTATTTGCGCGATGGGGAAGCGGCCATACAAGTAATCAAAAATACAGATTGCAAACTTTTCCTCGATTTGAAACTTCACGATATTCCAAACACAGTTAAAGGCGCTTGCGAAAGTGTGAGTAGGTTTGAACCAGATTTTCTAACGGTGCATGCAAGTGGCGGTAAAGCGATGATTTCAGCTGCGGCTAGAGCTTTACCCAACACAAGAATTACAGCAGTAACAATTTTGACATCTCTTTCACCAGAAGATCTCAAAACTGTTGGATTCGAAAGATCTGCTGAAGAACTTGCAGTTCAAATGGCGGTGATGTCAGTTGAAGCTGGTGCGCGCGCAATTGTTTGTTCGCCACATGAAGTAAAAGCAATTCGCCAAAGTGTGCCAAACGAAATTACTTTGATTACGCCTGGTGTTCGCCCCGCTGGTGCAGATATTGGCGATCAATCAAGAGTTGCCACACCACAAGAAGCAATTGCAAACGGCGCAAACATTGTTGTAATTGGTCGACCAATTACAGGCGCCGAAGATGTGCGAAAAGCGGCAATGGAGATTGCAGCAACTTTATGAGTGCAAAACTAATTGTTGTCTCTGGACCAAGCGGAGTTGGAAAATCATCGGTTGTAAGTTG